>JBBQII010000302.1:0-5496 GCA_038324795.1 Gemmatales bacterium | reverse complement strand
GCCGGATTCCCCGACCCGAAACTGCCGGGCAACATCGGTGAGTTGCCGATCGTCGCCATCGCGGACCTGTTCGCCTCGGACGCAACCAAAGGCGCGAAGTACATCCTCCCCAGCGCAACGTTCGCCGAGAAAGACGGTACGTTCGTCAATCACGCGGGGTTGGCCCAGGCAATCACGCGAAGCGTCAAGCCGCCGCGTGAAGCACGGGCAGAGGGGCAGGTCTTCTTTGAACTGCTCGGCCGGCGCGGCCTGTTGAACGTGGACGTGATCCGCAAAGAGATGGCGGCCGAGGTGGCGTTCTTCGCCCCGCTGGCCAACGGCATCGGCACGCTGGGGGTGAAACTCAACTGACCATGCCGGACTTCAATATTCTCTACACTCTGGGTATCGTTGTCGGCGTGCTGGCCATTCTGCCGGGAACGGTTTCGTTCCTCGTCTGGCTGGAACGCAAGATGTCCGCCTGGATGCAGGACCGCGTTGGCCCCAACCGTGTCGGCCCGTTCGGGCTGCTGCAGTCGTTCGCGGACGTCGGCAAGCTGTTCCTGAAAGAAGACATCACGCCGACGCATGTCGACAAGCTGTTCTACTTCATCGCCCCCTGCATTGCCGTCGGCACCGCCCTGCTCGCCTTCTCGGCCGTCCCGTTCGGCCCCTCGGCCGCGCCGCCCGGACCGACGCCGACCATCGAAGCGTACGACACCGCCCAGACGCAGTACCGCGATCAGCTCACGTTCGCCATCGCGCCGGGGCTCGACATCGGCATCCTGTTCACATTCGCTATCGGCAGCCTGGCGGTTTACGGCATCATCCTCGGCGGTTGGTCGGCCAACAGCAAATACAGCCTGCTCGGTGCGTTGCGATCGAGTGCGCAGATCATCAGTTACGAGATCCCGCTGGGTATGTCGATTCTCGGCATTGTCCTGTTCACCGGATCGTTGAATCTCGAAAAGGCAATCGCCTGGCAGGCCGACCACGGCTGGTTCATCTTGTTTCAGCCGTTGGCATTCCTGCTGTTTATGGTGTCGGTCTTCGCGGAATGCAACCGGCTGCCGTTCGACCTGCCCGAGGCCGAGCAGGAACTGGTTGGCGGCTACCACACGGAGTACAGCAGTTTCAAGTTCGCGATGTTCTTCCTGGGCGAATACATCCACATGATCACCACCAGCTTCCTGATGGCGATCCTGTTCTTCGGCGGCTGGCACTTCCCGGGCATCAGTAATGTCACCGGGATTCTCGGCATCATTCTGAAGTTCGCAATCGTGGCCGCCAAGGTGGGGGCGTTCATCCTGCTGTATATGCTGGTCCGCTGGACGATCCCGCGTTTCCGCTTCGACCAGTTGATGGGCCTGGCGTGGAAGGTTATGATCCCGCTGTCGCTGATGAACCTGATCAGCGTCATGGTCGCCAAAGAGTTCGGCCTGTCGCCCTGGACCCTCACGGGAACCTCAGCCATCCTGTTCTTCGGCGCCGCCTGGCTCGGCACCCGCCCTGCAGAAAACAAAGTATACGGCAGCCGCGACTTCAGCCTGGCGGGGAGGCAGAGGTCTTAGCCCCGGATTGAACACGGAACAAACACGGATAAAGACAAGAGTACCCCCATGAGTCTTTTGCACGAGGAGGTTACGAAAGAGATTATTGGAGCAGCGTTTGAGGTGTACCGCATCCTTGGCTACGGCTTCTTGGAGAAACTTTACCAGCGTGCCATGCAGGTGGGACTTGGACTTCGAGGCATGAGGGCTGAAATTGAGAACGAGATCCGGGTAATGTACAAGGGAGTTGAAGTCTGTTATTGCAAAGCAGACATCTATGTGAATGAGTGTGTTCTTGTAGAGCTCGAAATCGCAAAGGATTACAATGAGAAGGATGAACCACAATTGCTCAATGAATTGAAGGCAACTGGCGTCAAAGTGGGCATTCTCGTAAATTTTGGTCGAACGCGGGTTGAGTTCAAAAGGCTCGTTTTTTGATCTCTGATTTCATCCGTGTTTGTTCCGTGTTCAATCCGTGGCCAAAGGTCTTGTATCATGCCGCTTGCTGAGAGTCAGGTTCGCTGGGTGGATGCGCCGAAGATCGGCTTCTGGGAACGGTTGTATCTCCCCGCCATTGCCGAGGGGATCAGCACGACCGTGAAGCATATTTTCTCGCCCAAGATGACCGAGCACTACCCCGAGGAAGTACGGCCGTTGCCGGCCAACTACCGCGGCGTGCATCGGCTCAACCGGGACGAAGAAGGCCGGGTACGCTGTGTGGCATGCTACATGTGCGCCACGGCCTGCCCCGCCCACTGCATCGACATTGTCGCGGCCCCGGCGCCCAAAGCATGGACCGACCGCGAGAAGTATCCCGAAACCTTCGTCATCGACGAACTGCGCTGCATCTACTGCGGCATGTGCGAGGAAGCCTGCCCGGTCGATGCCATTGAACTGACCACGCTGCACGACCTGACGGGGCTATCACGCGAGCAGATGATCTTCGACAAGG
Source organism: Gemmatales bacterium (assembly GCA_038324795.1). GTDB lineage: Bacteria > Planctomycetota > Planctomycetia > Gemmatales > Gemmataceae > JAIOQJ01. Next base: position 3,015 of record JBBQII010000302.1, on the reverse strand, counting down.
AAAAGCTGCTGAGCGTCTGGGATGAGACGACGAAAGCCGGAACGGACCCGGTGCGTACGTCGTCGGGTAAGCTGGGACCGGCGGCGGAACTGCCGCGATCGTGACCAGTCAGGACAGAGATAATTTGCAATTTGCAATCTCTTCAAGGGCAAAGGCGACTTGATGCTACTGGGCGATTCAACAACCGGCTTTCCTCTGAACTGGGTAGTTCTGCTGCCCATTGTTATGGGGTTTCTGGCCGTCTGTTACATGCTGCCGACGCCGCGCCGTCGACCTCTCGTCAGCCTTGTGCTGGCGCTGGTCGTCGGCGTGTCGGGGTTCGCGGTGTTCCTGTTCCAAGGCCTGGGAGAGGATTGGCCGTTCAGCATCGAGATGCTGCTGTTCGGCGTCTTTTCGCTGCAGGCGTTCACGTTCGCCCTGCTGATGCTCGCGCAGCGGAATCCCGCGCGGGCGGCCCTGTTCTTCGCGGTCGTCGTGCTGAATGTCTGCGGGCTGTTCCTTCTGCTGGCCGCGCCGTTCCTGATGGCCGCGACGATCATCATCTATGCCGGGGCGATCATCGTCACGTTTCTGTTCGTCATCATGCTGTCACAACAGAGCGGCATGACCGACGCCAACGACCGTTCACGCGAGCCCTCACTGGCCGCGGCGGTCGGCTTCCTGATCCTCGGTTCGATGCTCGTTGTACTGCAGCGTGCCTACGTGACCACGGATGCCGATGAAGTGATCCGGGCGGCCGAGCGATACTCTCAATCAGACACAGTGGATGCAACATTGAAGGATCCGAACGAAGCGAAGCGATTCCTTGATGACGTGGTCCGCGTTCGTGAGCAGTTCGGCTACGCGAAGATCGAGATTCCGACGCAATTGAACGGGGTGCAGTACCGCGAGGCGGATACCGACCCCGTTGAGGAACTTCGCGATTCGCTCGACCTGTCTGTCCCGGCTTGGCCGCCGCCGTCGGGCAGCGAACCGCGCATCAACGGGGCCGGGGTGAAGAAGGCATCGGGCCAGATCTTCTATGAACTGTCGTACTTGAAGGCACTTCGCGAAGGCCGGCTCGACGCATCGCCAGCAGTCACGCTGTCGCCTTACGGGCGAGTCGGCAGCGCGCAGGCCCCGACGCACCCGGCCGTCGCGGGGATGCGGCAACTGCCTGCCGCCAACATCACGGCCATCGGCCGGGCGTTGTTCACCGATCACTTGCTGGCGGTCGAACTGGGCGGCACGCTGCTGCTGGTGGCCACCATCGGCGCGATCGCCATTGCCGGGAACCGGGCGGAGAAAGCCGCAACATGATACCAGTCTCTTACTACCTGGCCGTGGGGGCAGGGCTGTTCGTGCTCGGCCTGATCGGCTTTCTCGCACGGCGGAACCTGATCGTCATGTTCCTGTCGGCCGAACTGATGCTGCAGGGCGTGGCGCTGAACTTCGTCGCCTTCTCCCGGCATCACGGCAACATGCACGGGCAGGTGTTCACGCTGTTCGTCATCTTGGTGTCGGCCTGCGAAGCGGGGTTGGCTCTGGCGTTCTTCCTGATGCTTTACCGGCGGAAGAAATCGCTGGATGTCAGCGCCTGGCAGCAGATCCGCGAACAGGGAATGGAAGCGATTCCTGACGATGAACCATTTGACAAGCCGGAGATTGAAAAGCCGATGCCAACGTTGAGTGTCGCGGGAATCGAACCGGTCCGGCCGGAGGAGCATTCCCATGTTTGAACCGGGAAATCTTCTCTGGTGTGTGCCGTTGTTCCCGCTGCTCGGGGCGATCGGCAGCGCACTCGTGGGACGTTCATTTAAGTCGCTGGCCCACCTGCCGTGCGTACTCGGGTCGGGGATGGCCTGCGCGGTGGCGTTGTTGCTCATCGCGTCGCTGCCGTCCGAGTCGGCCATCCTGCGTTCGTCGACACTGACCTGGTTCTCGATCGGTTCGGTCACCGTCAACGCCGGCCTGACACTCGACCCGATCTCGGGCATCATGCTGATCGGCATCACCTTCATCGGCACCTGGATCACCGTCTTCTCCGTCGGCTACATGCATGGCGAAGAGGGGTACACACGTTATTTCGCGGTCGTCAGCCTGTTTCTGTTCTCAATGACCCTGCTGGTCCTGGCGGACAACTTCATCCTGCTGTTCGCAGGGTGGGAAGGCGTGGGTCTGTGCAGCTATCTGCTGGTCGGCTACTGGTACGCCAAGCCTTCAGCCGCCGCAGCGGCCCGCAAGGCGTTTCTCGTTACCCGTTTGGGCGATGTCGGCTTGATCCTCGGCGTCTTCCTGCTCTGGTCGGTCGGCGGGCATTCGCTCAGCTTCGATACGCTGTTTGCGAACCGTACCCTCATCGATAAAGCAAATCACGGCACGCTGATCCTCGCCTGCCTGCTGCTGTTCTGCGGCGCGGTCGGCAAGTCGGCCCAGTTCCCGCTCTATGTGTGGCTGCCCGATGCGATGGAAGGCCCCACCCCTGTCAGCGCGCTGATCCATGCCGCGACGATGGTGACGGCCGGTGTTTACCTTGTTGCCCGCTGCATGCCGCTGTTCGTGCTCTGTCCCGAAGTGCTTCTGCTGGTCTCATGCGTCGGCGGCTTCACTGCCCTGCTCGCGGCATTCATCGCGCTGACGCAGCATGACCTGAAGCGCGTGCTTGCTTATTCAACAGTCAGCCAAATCGGCTACATGTTCATGGCCCTGGGGACAGGCGCAAGCTCGCTGCCGATCGTTGCCGTCACGGCTGCCTTGTTCCACCTCTTCACGCATGCGTTCTTCAAGGCAGTGCTGTTTCTGTCGGCCGGCAGCGTGATGCACGGCATGGGCAATGTCATCGACATGCGGAAGTTCTCCGGCCTGCGGAAGATCATGCCGATCACGCATCTGACGTTCCTTGCCGGGGCGGTCGCATTGGCGGGCCTGCCGTTGTTCTCCGGGTTCTGGAGCAAGGACGCGATCATCGAATCGCTGCTTGATGCCGGTAATGGCGGGCCGTACAAGTAGATCTACACCATCCTGGCAGTCAGCGCC
>JBBQII010000301.1:0-5511 GCA_038324795.1 Gemmatales bacterium | reverse complement strand
GTGTTCCATTACGTCGTCACCTCGGATTCCAAGGACTTAACCGAAGTTCGGACCATCCATGATTGGGTCATCAAACCCGCGCTGTTGACCGTCCCCGGCGTCGCCGAAGTGAACAGTTGGGGCGGGTACGAGAAGCAGTATCAGGTCCGCATCGACCCCACGCGACTCATCAAGTACGGCGTGGCATTCGACGAGGTGATCAAAGCCGTCGAGGCCAACAACCTCAACGCGGGCGGTGGCAACATCTCGTCTGGCGGGTCCAGTCTTCTGGTGCAGGGCATCGGCCGTGTCACGAACAAGGAGCAGATCGCCAACATCGTTATCAAGGCCAAAGATGGGGTTCCGATCCATGTCCACGACGTTGCCGACGTGGAGATCGGTTCGGAGATTCGTCGCGGGGCGGTGACGTATCAGGGCAAGGGGGAAGCCGTGCTCGGCCTCGGCTTCATGCTAATGGGTGAGAATCCGCACGAAGTCACCACACGTTTGAAGGCGAAGCTGGAAGAGATCAAACACTCCCTTCCGCCCGGCATTCACGTGCAGACCGTCTACGACCGAACGGAGCTTGTCGATCACGTGATCGGCACAGTCCAGCGGAATCTCTTTGAGGGCGGCTTGCTCGTGATCGCCGTCCTCTTCATGTTCCTCGGGAACCTTCGGGCAGGGCTGATCGTGGCGATGGCGATTCCCCTGTCGATGCTTTTCGCCTTCACCGGCATGTGGCGATTCGGTATCGCCGGAAGTCTGATGTCACTGGGCGCAATCGACTTCGGCCTGATCGTCGATTCATCAGTCATCCAGATCGAAAACGCCGTTCGCCACGTTGCCCACGACAAGACTCGCCGCAAGATGATCGACGTAGTTCGCGTTGCGGCCATCGAGGTCCGAAAGCCCACGATGTTCGGTGAACTGATCATCATGCTCGTCTACGTCCCGATCTTGACCCTCGAAGGGATCGAAGGAAAGTTGTTCCGCCCGATGGCACTGACGGTGATCTTCGCCCTGATCGGGTCGCTGATTCTGTCCCTCACCCTCATGCCCGTACTTGCCAGCCTGATTCTGCCTCGAAAGATGAGCGAGCGCGACCCACTACTCGTCCGAGCGGCCCAGTGGCTCTATCGTCCGGTGCTGAACGTTGTGATGCACCACAAATACGCCACCGTGGCGTTGGCCGTGTGTTCTCTGGTCGCCGCAGGAATCGTTGCTCGTGGATTGGGGTCTGAGTTCGTGCCGCGCCTCTCCGAAGGAGCAATCGCCATCAACGTCGTGCGGCATGCCGGAACCGACATCGACGAGTCAGTCCGCTACAACACCCAGATGGAGAAGGCGCTCGTCGCCGCCTTCCCCGATGAAGTCGCGCACGTATGGAGTCGCATCGGCACCGCCGAGGTGGCAACGGACCCTATGGGCGTTGAACTGACAGACATCTTCCTTTCGCTCAGACCACGAGAACAGTGGACCAAGGCCAAGACGCAGGCCGACTTGGTGGACCTCCTACAGCGTGAACTCCGTGACATGCCCGGCCAGCGAATCGCCATTACCCAGCCTATCGAAATGCGGATGAACGAGATGATCGCCGGAACCCGAGGCGACATCGCCATGAAGCTCTACGGCGACGATTTTGAAATGCTCACCGAAAAGGCGCAGGAAATCGGAGCGATCATCGGTTCCACGCCGGGTGCCGCCGATCTGAACACCGAACAGATCACGGGTCAGCCCGTGCTCCAAATACGTGTTGATCAGGACGCCCTATCTCGGCTTGGCGTTTCGGCCAAGGAGGTCATGGAGATCGTCGAATCCATCGGCAGCAAGGCACTGGGCGAGGTGACCGAGGGGCAACTTCGCTTTCCGCTGGTCGTCCGCTTGCCGGAACCGTATCGCCAGTCACCCGAGACCATCGGTGCGATTCAGTTGTCCACGCCGACCGGCCAGCGGATTCCGCTTTCGACGGTGGCGAAGATCGAGCAGGTTGAAGGACCGAGCACGATCACCCGAGAATGGGGCCAGCGGCGGATCACCGTCTCCGTAAATGTGCGTGGACGCGATGTCGGCAGCTTCGTCGCCGAGGCCCGCCAGAAGATCGCGGAACAGGTTCAACTTCCCGCTGGCCGCTACCACATCGACTGGGGCGGGCAGTTCGAGAATCTACAGCGAGCACGGACTCGACTGATGATCGTCGTGCCAATCGTCCTGCTGATCATCTTCTCCCTGCTCTACGTGACGTACAACCGGATGCTGGACGCGATCCGAGTCTTTACAGGCGTGCCCTTCGCAGCCGTGGGCGGCGTGCTGGCGCTTTGGATGCGGGGCATGCCGTTCTCCATCTCAGCGGCGGTAGGCTTCATCGCCTTGTCAGGTGTTGCGGTGCTGGGCGACATGGTGCTGGTGTCGTACGTCCGTCAACTGCGGTCACGCGGAATGGGACTTGAGGAATCAGTCCGAACAGCCGCCCTGACCCGTCTACGACCCGTACTGATGACAGCCCTCGTCGCCGGTCTCGGTTTTGTGCCGATGGCCTTCAGCACCGGCATGGGCGCGGAGGTGCAGCGCCCCCTCGCGACCGTTGTGATCGGCGGCGTGATCAGCAGCACGCTGCTCACGTTGTTGGTGTTGCCCTCGCTCTACCTGCTGTTCGGATCGCCAATTGACCTAAGGAATGATGATGAAGACGCTGCGGTGGAGGATGGCGGAGGGCGCGTGCCCCCGACCTCTCCATCGCCCACATTAGCTCAGGCGGATGCCTGAAGGAGAAAAACGTGCCTACCCTCAATCGCAAACTCTGCCTTGCGGTGATGTCCATCGTAATCGGAAGTTTCAGCTTCGGCTGCGACAACGAGAAGAAGACTGAAACTCCCGCGCCCGCACCGACCGCCGCCAAGCAACCGGCCGCACCGGCCACTCAGCCGCTCATTCCCGTGACCCAGATGATCGACTGGTGTCCCGAGCATGCCATGCCGGAAACCATCTGCGTTCAGTGCAACTCCTCTCTGGCTACTGGCTTCAAGGCCAAAGGCGACTGGGACGAACAGCACAACCTGCCAAAATCGCAGTGCTTCAAGTGCGATCCCAGCCTCAAGGCGAAATTCGCTGCCGCCTACAAGGCAACGTATGGCAAGGATGTGCCAAGCGCGGGCGAGCACTAGGCTACCGCACAGAGACGGGCCGTCGCGCAGAGTTCCAGTTTGCTCGTCTCTGTGCTATTCCTGAAGAAAGCACGATCTGGACAGCCCGTTCTACATCCAAACGCGCGGCCTGCCGAAAACGTAATGTCATTCACGGCTTGATCGCATACACCTTCACGCTGGCGGCGTATTTGTTCACGTCGTAGCGGTCGAGCAGACCGGACAACCCCTCGTGTACAGACTTAGGTTGTGCCCCCGAGGTGGCATCGCAGCACGTGGAGACGGAGACCTTCAGCGAAATGTTCTTGGGGGAGGGCGTGCAGCAACCAGAGGCCGGTGTTGTGGCTGGCTTGTCTGGCGTCATCGACGGTGAGCAGCATCCCGACTGACCCTCGACCTTCGTGTACGCATTCAGGTCGGCACCGGCGTCTACAACCACCACGTTGGCGAAGCCAGCGTCGGTCAATTGGCGACGGTAATCGTCAATGAGTAGCGCCCGCGCGATGCAGCCGACGTAGGCCATCACGTCCTTCGCGATCTCCTCGGGCAGCGGCTGCTTCAGGGCGATGTCACTGACCGCCAGACGGCCACCGGGCTTCAGCACGCGGGCGATCTCGCGGAAGACTGCCTGCTTATCGGGAGCGAGGTTGATCACGCAGTTGCTGATCACTACGTCCACCGAGCCGTCCGGCAGGGGCAGTTTGTTGATGTTCGCCAAATGGAACTCCACATTCTCGACCCTAGCCTTGGCGGCGTTCTGACGGGCGAGCGCGATCATTTCCGGCGTCATGTCGATCCCGATAACCTTCCCAGTCGGCCCAACCGTCTGAGCGGCGAGGAGCACGTCTAATCCGCCTCCGCTACCAAGGTCCACAATAACCTCTCCCGGACGTAGGTTGGCGGTGGCGGTCGGGTTGCCGCAGGAGAGGCCCATGTTCGCCTCGGCTGGGATAGAAGCCAGTTCATCGGCCGTGTACCCAAAGGCTTCGGCCACTGCCTTCACGCCGCTTTCGTTGCTCGACAGGCCGTGCTGCCGTACTTCTCACGGACGACGGCGGTCATTTCCTCGACAGCCGACCGGGATTTGTCACCGTCACAGCAGGTTGGCCCGCGGCAGGCGCTGGTTGAGGTAGTGGTTTCTGCGTTCGTCTTGTTCATGATTTATACTCCTTGTGTGAAACTTCAATCGTTCGGATTCATGATCTCAACCGGTCGGGTTGTTTTTCGGCCAGATTCCATGTTGCGTATGTGGTTCCACAAAGCTGGCTGCTTAGCGGGGTAACTCGATACATCCTTCTCTTGGGGTGTAGGACTCATGTAGTACAGCAAAGCAACTCCGCCCACGACGAGGGCGAACTTGAGCGCGACATACAGTGAGTTCGTGCGTGTGACCACCTATTCATCACCACCTACAGCCGCCAACAACACGCGGCTGTTTTTGTTGGTCGGCAAGAGCACAGACACAACCCCCGCCGTGGTGACGAGCACCGTCGAGGCCCAGAGGCATCCCGGCAGGCCGAGATGCTGGAACAGCACTCCCGACAGGACTGTTCCCGCCAGACGCCCGCAGGCGTTGGCCATGTAGTAGAAGCCGACGTTCATCGCCACCTTGTCGTTGTCGGTGTACGCCAGAATCAAGAACGAGTGAACGGATGAGTTCAGGGCGAAAAGGACGCCGAACAGGATCAATCCGCTTACGACAACGTAGGCCGGGTGGAGGTTGGCATTGAGGGCCACAGCGATGGCTGTTGGAAAGATGGCGAGCAGGAATGCCAGCCAAGTCGCCGTTCTGCCATCCGGGGCGCTGCCGGGGTCGGCGTAAAACCGGCGAAGGATACTCGAGGCACTTGCCTGAACCATCCCGTACCCGCGTCGTCTACTGCGGCGACAACCTCGAACAACTCGCCAAGCTCCCTATGGCTATTTACCTAAGGAGCAGCACGATACAACGCCGTTCGACCGCGATGCGACGCTTCGCTTAGTAGACCAAGCAGGCGCATGGGCGAAGGCCACGATTGGGGCGTAACGCAGTCTTTCAAGTTTGAAAACTGGACCGTCATCGCGCTCGGCGGCATTCCCAACAAGGTGCAGGTGGGGGATATAGGCGTGGACGGCAGAATCTTCCCCGTCGGCACGGGCAAAGGAACGATTGGGCCCAGCGCCGAGGGCCTGTTCTCCGACGACTGGTTCCCGATTCAGGTCAAGCAGATGGACAAAGTCGGCCGGCCCGACATCGCCGCCTTCCAAGCTGTCATGGAGCGCGAAGGCGAAGGCGGACGCCAACGCGGCTTTTTCGTATCATTCGGCTACACTAAAGATGCCGAACAGGGAAAGCGGCGTTTCACAGAAGAACAGGTAGAATCATTAAGCTCCTTACCGTGCAGGAAAT
>JBBQII010000300.1:0-5530 GCA_038324795.1 Gemmatales bacterium | reverse complement strand
GCGCGGGCTGGGCAACCGCGGCACTTCATCATGCGCCGAAAAGCGCACGGGCGCGGCCATGCGGGTGAGCGCGCCTTCGCTGGCGTGCTGCTCGCTCTGGAAAAAGCCGCTCTCGTTCAGATGCGGGTTGGATGGCCGTCGCGGTCGGCGCTGACGCTCGACCATCGCCAGTTTTCCGCGCGGCGTACCAGTTTCGCCCGCAGGGGATTGCGCTCGGCATAGCGGACCACGGTACCCACGTGGCCGTCGTCCTGAATGGGAAACGCCTTGAACCGACCCTGCCAGACGTGCCCGCTCGACTGATACTGAATGTGATAACGACGAACGTGCGTCGTCAGCAGCCGTCGCACGTACGCACTCAGATCGCCGTCTTGCCGCGGCCACAGCACCAGATGAAAGTGGTTCGGCATCAGGCAGTAACCCAGCAACCGCATCCCGATCGCGTCCTGAGTCTGGCGCAGCGTTGCCAGAAAAGCGACATAGTCGCCCGCCTTGTGGAAGACCGTCATGAGCGCATTGCCCCGGTTGAGCACATGGTAGATATACCCACCCCGGGAAGCGCGAGCAGTTCGTGGCATGCGGGAATTGTCGCTTCGTCACGACGGATCGGCAAGGGGAAATGTTGAATGTCCCCCTTTCGATGACCAACTGAACAATATCTTGCTCAAACCCTTGGCGATTGGGGCTGGGAGTGAACGGCGGTCAAACAAAGAGGCACCATCACCATTCGAACAACGGTGACGATGCCTCTCTCGACTGGTGAAGTCGCCGCATCAATTGTCGGTCGGCTTCTTCTTATCCTTGAACTGCTTGAGCTTCTCGGGGTCGAACTTGCCCTTGCCGCCAAAGCCGCCACCGCCGAAGCCGCCTGACATGCCCTTTTTGTATTCTTCCTCGGTCAGCTTGCCATTTTTATCGGCATCAAGGCGGTCAAACATGCGGTCTGCGAGCTCGCCACGGCCTTCGGGGGCCTTGCCTTCGGGCCGGCCCTTGCCGAAGCCGCTTCCGAAGCCCTTCTTGAACTCTTCCTTGGTCACCGTGCCGTCGCCGTCGGCATCCATCTTCTTGAAGGCGGTGCCGGGGTCGCGGCCGCCGAAGCTCTTCTTTTCTTCCTTCTTCTCTTCTTTCGGTTCCTCGGCCGCGGTCACGGCAAACGTGCCGATCGACAGGGCCAGGATCGCCATCATCAAATGTTTCGCCATTGGATTTTCCTCATCTGGAATCGCGAGACCTACGTCCGGAGTATAACCCCGCTCACGGGACGCGATTACCCTGATTCGGCAAGGACTCATCGCTCTCTCACGAACACCGGCGGAAAAGACTACCGCTTCGCCCGCAACCCCTCCATAATGATGCAAGATGATCCACCACGACCGATCAAGGAACCCCGTATGACCCGGACAGTCGCGTCAATTTCCGGCAGGTTGCTGCTGCCGGCCTGCCTGCTGATCTTTACTCCGATTCTGCCTGCCGCCGAGAACAACGCCGCCACCATCGACCGGATGAAGAAGCACCTGACGTTCCTTGCCGGCGAGGAATGCGAAGGCCGCGGCGTCGAGACCGCCGGCATCAACAAGGCGGCCGACCACATTGCCGCCGAGTTCAAGAAGCTCGGCCTGAAGCCCGCGATGAGCGATGGCAGCTTCTTTCAGCCGTTCTCCATCAGCGGGGCCTCGAAGCTCAGCACGCCGAACAACTTCACGCTGACCGGCCCGAACGGGCAGACCATCACGCCGCCGATCGGCAAGCAGTTCACCATCAGCGGTCTGACGTCGAAGGCCAAGGGCACCGGCGACCTGGTGTTTGCCGGGTACGGTATCACCGTACCGAAGGGCTACGACGACTTCGCGGGGATCGACGTGAAGGGTAAGATCGTCGTGCTGCTGCGGCAGACCCCGCGGCCCGGCAGCAAAGAGACACCTTTCCCGGATGCTGGCACGTACGCCCCGTTGAATGCGAAGTTGGCCGCGGCTGAGAAGGCCGGGGCCGCGGGCGTTATCTTCGTGAACAACAAGACCGCCGCCGGGGCGGACGATCCGCTGATGCCGTTCGAATATGCGCAGGGCGGCGGCACCTCGCCGTTTCCGGTGATTCACGTTCGGCGCGCGTTGATCGACCAGATTCTCGCGGGGATGACGACCAGCCTTGGCGATCTGGAAACAGACATCGACACCGACCTGAAGCCACGCAGCTTCCCGATCAAGGGCTGGTCGGCCGACATGCAGACGACGGTTGAACGCATCCAGTTCCCAACGAAGAACGTCATCGGTGTACTGGAAGGCAAGGGGCCGCTGGCGAATGAGACCGTCGTGATCGGTGCCCATTACGATCATCTCGGCCGCGGCGAACGCGGCAGCCGTTCCAAGGGCAGCAAGGACATCCATTATGGTGCGGACGACAACGGCTCGGGCACGACCGCGGTACTGGAACTGGCCCGACGCTTCGCCGAACAGAAAGATCGCCAGGGCCGGCGCATCGTCTTCATGCTCTTCAGCGGAGAGGAGCGCGGTCTGCTCGGGTCGGCACATTATGCCAAGAACCCGTTGTTCCCGCTGGCCGACACCGTGGCGATGATCAATCTCGATATGGTCGGTCGGCTGCGCGACGACCCGAAGACGAAGAAGGGCAGCCTTGAGATCGGCGGCGTCGGTTCCGCGAAGAACTTCGAAGGCATGATCGACGAGTTGAACAAGAAGTTCGACTTCACCATCAAGAAGACGCGCAGCGGCACCGGGCCCAGCGATCACACGTCGTTCTACCTGAAGGGCGTACCGGTGTTCTTCTTCTTCACCGGTCTGCACCCCGAGTACCACATGCCGTCCGACAAGGCCGATACGATCAACTTCGAGGGGATGAGCAAGATTGTGGACATGGTGCAGGAATTGGCCACGATGCTGAGCACCGACAAGAAGCCCGAGTACGTGGCCGTGAAGCCGGGCAAGGACGACCCGCCGGTGGGCACGCCGCGAGGCATCCCGTCAATCCGTTTCATTCCGGGCGACTACGACGACGACCAGAGTAATGGCGTACTGGTCGGCGGTGTCACACCGGAAGGCCCGGCCGCCAAGGGCGGGTTGAAGGAAGGCGACTGGATTGTCGAGATCGCCGGAACGCCGGTCAAGAACATGGCCGGGTACATGAAGGTGATGGGCGGCCAGAAGGGCGGCGAACCGCTGGAGTTCACGATCAAACGGGGCACGGAAAAGTTGCCGTTGAAGATCACCCCGCTGCCGCCGGCACCGCCGAAGGATTGATGCAAACGAACAGATGGTGACGCCGCGACGCGCAGTGGAGCGTTCGCCGTGACCGCTTCGCGGCTTCACTTCATGGAAACACCCCGATGGATCAACTCTGGGCCCCGTGGCGGTTGGCGTATGTGGCGAAAGACGCGCCGCCCGCGGGGGACGACTGCTTTATCTGCCGCGGCCTGAGCGAAGCGGATGATCGCCGCAATCTGATCGTTCAGCGGCGGCAGCATTGCGTCGTGCTGCTCAACAAGTTCCCCTACAACAACGGCCACTTGCTGGTTGCTCCGCTGCGGCACGTTGGCCGGCTGGATGAACTGTCGGGAGAGGAACTGCTCGACATCAACATCGCGCTGGGCGACTACGTGAAGTTGATCGAACGCAAGATGAAGGCGGAAGGATTCAACGTCGGCATCAACCTGGGCCGGGTCGCGGGGGCGGGGCTGCCAGGGCATATCCACTGGCACATCGTGCCGCGCTGGAACGGCGACACCAACTTCATGCCGGTGCTGGGCGATGTCAAAGTCATCGTCCAGTCGCTGGATGCCCTGTACGACCTGCTGCATGAACCGAACTGAGGCGCGATGGACTGGCTTGTTCACGAAGATGCCTGGCTGGCTCCCTACGCGATGCACAGCCGTGCCAGCCGCGGCCGGCAGCATGCGGAACCTGATCATCCGTTCCGTTCCGTCTTCCAGCGTGACCGCGAACGGATCGTTCATTGCACGGCGTTCCGTCGGATGCTGGGCAAGACGCAGGTTCTCGTCGGGCAGATCAACGACCATCACCGCACGCGGCTGACACACACGCTTGAGGTTGCACAGATCAGCCGGACGATTGCCCGCCGACTGCGGCTGAATGAGGACCTGGTTGAGGCGATCGCCCTGTCGCACGACATCGGCCATCCGCCGTTCGGGCACGAAGGCGAGCGCGCGTTGGATGCCTGTCTGCGCGATCATGGCGGGTTCGACCACAACACCTATGGGCTGCGCCGGGTCGATCTGCTGGAAGACCGTTACCCGGAGTTTCCCGGGTTGAACCTGTCGTGGGAACTGCGCGAAGCATTCGTGCAGCACGGCCGCCGGCATGATCTGCCGGCGTTCGCGGAGTTCTTTGCCGTCGGAGCCCCGCTGCTGGAAGCACAGGTCGTCGACGCGGCGGACAGCCTGGCCTACGACACGCACGACACGGAGGACGCACTCGGCATCGGCCTCATCACGCTCGATGAACTCGAAGACGTGCCGATGTGGCGGCAGCAGGCCGACCGTGTTCGTGCCATGCACGGATCGCTTGACGGCGAGTTGTTCCTGCGCTCGGTGATCCGCGAGTTGATCGCCTGGCAAGTGTCGGACCTGATTGAGGAGACATGTCGGCGGCTGACGGCCGACCGCGTGGACAGCGTTGCCGCGGTGCGTGGCCATCCGGAGCCGATCGTCGAATTCGGGCCAGAACTTCGTTCGCTGAAAGGCGAGCTTGAAGTGTTGCTGCGTGAGCGGGTCTATCGCCATTCGCGGGTGCTGCGCATGGCTGCCAAGGGCAGGCGCATCGTCACAGGGCTGTTTGAAGATCTGGTCGCCAACCCGGAGTTGCTGCCGGTTGGCCATCTGCGCCGCTGGGAACTCGCCCCGTCACGCTTGTTCCGGGGCAAGCGCGGAGCCCGGCTGCCGAAAGTACGCGAACCGGAGGTGGAACGCGTCGTGGGCGATTACATCGCCGGCATGACTGATCGCTTTGCGCGGCAGGAGTACCTGAGGCTGTTCCACCCTGACGGCGATTGATATGATGACGGATTGTTCATTGACTGCCGGGCCCGTTCGCGCGGCTGGACCTTTCCCATTCCCCATTGGAAGGGGGTACACTGGTGCGCATCTCAATCGTCCGCGGAGCATTCATCGCACTGGTGCTGGGCCTGGCCCTGTACGGGTTCCTCTACTTTCTCGCCAATGATACGGCCCCGGACTGGCTGACGGCGATCAAGGCGGCCGCGACAGTCATTGCGATGGGGGCCATCGCCCTTTACGTCGATATCCGCAGCAGACATAAACAGATGACGACGATCTCCGCAATCAGCTTCGGCATGGTCGGCGGATTGCTCATCGGCTACCTGCTCTGGGCCATTCTCGACCCGTTTCTGGTTGTCTGGTTTGACTCGGCTTCACCGATGAGGCAGATTCTGCGGCTGTTGATTTCACTCATCTGCTGCTACATCTCCATTTCGTTCCTGCTGCAGACGAAGGACGAGTTTCGCTTCATTATCCCCTATGTCGAATTTTCCAGGCAGGTCA
>JBBQII010000299.1:0-5542 GCA_038324795.1 Gemmatales bacterium | reverse complement strand
AGGTTCGCAGAACGCTGGAGTCGCTTGAAAAGATCGCCCCGCAGGTCGATGCCACGCTGCGTGAAGTCGGCCAACTGGCGAAAGTGAGCCGGGAGTTCATCCCCGAGATCAGGCGCACCAACGATGCGTTGCGCGACATCTTCGCCGACAACGATCTCGGGCCCGCGCTCAAGAATATCGTTCCGGAACTGCGCAAGACGACGGATGAAATGCGGTTCTTCCTGAAGACCGCATCGTTCTGGGTCGAGGAATTCGGCGTCAGCTTCAAACGCAGCGAACCGCAGTTGAACCGCGCGATTGAGGCGCTGGCCGTAACGACGGAACGCATCGGCGAGGTGTTCACGCCCGAGAATCAGAAGGCGATTACCTCGATTCTCAAGAGCGTCGATAAGGTTGCCATGAGTGCCGACGATCTGATGAAGGACGGCAAAACAACGCTGAAGACGATCAACAGCACGCTGGGCCAGGCCGAGAACGCGATGATCGAGATTCGCTCGCTGACGAAGCCGCTGTCGGAACGGATCCCGCGCATCCTGCAGAACGTCGAGAACGGCACCGATCAGTTCAGCAGGACGATGGTGGAAGTGCGGGGGCTGATCAAAGCCGTCGGCGATTCCGAGGGCACCTTCGCGAAGATCATCAGCGACCCGGCCCTTTACAACAACATCAACGACACCGTTGCCTCGTTCAACAAGCTGATGCCGCGGCTGGATCGCATCCTGCGCGATGTGGAAGTGTTCGCGGATAAGATCGCCCGCCACCCCGAGGCGCTCGGCATCGGCGGCGCGATCCGCCCCAGCACGGGGTTGAAGGAAGCGCCCTCCGGCGGACTGATGCCGCCGAAGCACCACCTGCCGTAGCCGCTTGCGGCGTCGCCTCGGGTCTTCAGGTTTAAAGACTCATGGCGACGCCGCAAACGGCTCAGCGGCGGCTACTTCATCTCGGGTTTCTCGAACGTGGTCGGCGGGAACTTGTCGACGAACTTGTAGGTGTTCGTCCACTCGGCCGAGCGCGCGGCGGGGCGGTTGCCCACCTGCTTCATGTCGACCTGTTTTTTGGGCAGCATCAGGCCGTCGAAGTCGCGGTAGTCGGAATAGAGATGCTCCTTGCGTACTTCCGTGCCGCTTTCGCTGGCCCGGTACGCCACCTTCAACAGGTGCCCGTCCTTCTTGCTGAAGGAGAGGAACACATCGGGCCGCAGGCGCAGGCTTGCCTTCACCACGCTGACTTCCTGTTCGCCCACCCGGCCATCTTTCATCAGCGTCAGTGCGAAGGCCTTGTCCTTCAGCGGGTACAGCGTGCCCAGCCAGCGGCCGTAGATTTCGGTGCGGAAGTCGTCGGTGAAGACGAGGTCCATGTCAACCGGCGGCTGCATCGAGTTCTGCATCCAGGCCTTGTCCTGCTGGAACGTCAGCACTGCACGGGTTTTGCCTTTGCCGTCCGGCATCTGCATCTCGGTTTCCCAGCGCTGCAGCCACGGCCAGTTCGATTTGATCTCGCTGGTCGACTCCAGTTCAGCCCCGCTGGTATCCACGATCTTGCCAACCTGCGAGACGATCTGGCAACGCTGTTTGTCGAGCGTTTCAGCATTCGCCGAGCGTGCCTTCATGCCGCGCTCGACGATGTCGCGCGCCTCATCGGCATGGAGCAGCCCGGGAGTCAGCAGGAGGAGGAAGGCAGCAGCTTGCCGCATGACGGTCATCCTTTCCGAATGGGTGAAGTTCGCCGAGAGATGTTGTAGCGAAACGGTGCGCTGGATTGTCATGAGGAGCAAGGCATTGCTCCTCTTATCCCCTCTCCCCCGCTTCGGGGGAGAGGGTTAGGGTGAGGGGGTTTGCGCTTGCCCGATCGGCAGGTTCCGCCCCCTCACCCCGGCCCTCTCCGCCGAAGCGGGGGAGAGGGAGAAAGAACTGCCTTCCCGGCATGCTGTCACCCGCTGACGCCGATCGACTCGGCCAATGGCCGCAGGGTCTCGCGAAGTTCGTTGCGAGCCCGGTAGAGGAGGCTCTTGGCGGCCTTGGCGGTCAAGCTTAATTCCTCGCCGATCTCGCTGTACGAGTGATCCTGGCACTGCAGTTCGATCGCACGGCGTTGTCGGCCCTTGAGCGTCGCCACCGCGCGGCGCACGATCACGGCCAGTTCCGCCCGATCGAGCCCGACCGCCGCGTCGATTCCCGGGTCGATGCCCTCGCGCTGGTCGGCATCATCATAGTCGTTGATGCGTAGCGGCCGGCGTGCCCGGCCGCGGATTGCGTTGCGCGCGACGTTCGAGGCGATATGGAAGATCCAGGTCGACAGTCGTGCACGCGGCTGATACCGCCGGCGATTGCGGAAGATCCGCAGGAACACATCCTGCGCCAGGTCTTCGGCCTCCTGTCGGTCGGCGAACTGCCGCACATAGCGGCCGAACACCCGGCACCAGAAGCGGTCGATCAACTGCGCGAATGCGCCTGGCTCGTCGCGCTGCACACGCAGCATCAGTACGACGTCAGGATCATGCGTGAACAGCGTCAGCGGCGCGGTCATCATTCGAGGGGGGCCTGCACGTCGGGGAGTTCGATGCGGAACCGGCTGCCGGTACCAACCTGGCTTTCAATCGACAGCCGACCGCCCAGGCAATCGACATATTCCTTGACGATCGCCAGCCCCAGCCCGGCATGCACGCCGGCGGCATTGCGGGACGGGTCGCCGCGATAGAAGCGCTCGAAGATCTTCGTCTGCATGTCGATGGGGATGCCGATGCCGGTGTCGTTCACTTCGAGGATAACGCCGCTGTCGGATGCCTTTGCGCTTAATTCGATCTGTCCGCCCGGCTGGTTGTACTCGATGGCGTTGTGCAGCAGGTTCATCACCACTTCGCGGACCTTGTCCGGGTCGGTGCGCATCTGCAGCGCCTGCTCGGCCCGCACCCGGAAATGCAGCCCCTGAGCTTCTGCCAGCGGCTTGCCGATCGCGGCACAGCCTTGCACCAGTTGGTCGATGTCGACCTGTTGCGAATGCACCTTGTCCGCCCCGGCGTCAAGCCAGGCCAGCTTCAACATGCGGTCGACCAGCAGACTGATCTGCCGGGCGATCACGCGGGAGTCTTCGATCGTCTGCCGGTAGTCCTCGGCACTGCGCGGCTTGCGCAGGGCGACCTCCAGCGTCGTCGTCATGGCCGCCAGCGGGGTGCGCAGCTCATGCGAAATGTCCGCGGAAGCACGTTTCTCGCGCGCGAATGTCTCCTGCAGTTGCTGCAGCGTCTGCTGCAACCGCTCGGCCACGGGCGACAGTTCACCCGGCAGTTCCGCCGGCTCGATCGGCAGTTTGAAGTCCCGTGCGGATACCTGGCTGACCGCGAGCGACAACCGCTTCAGCGGTGCCAGCCCGGCCCCCACCAGCAACCAGCCGCCGACGACCATTGCCGCCAGCGTGCTCGCACCGATCCAGAGCAGGCGCTCGGTCAGCTGCGCCATTGCCTGCTGATTGTCGGCATCGATCTGCTGAAGCTGGCGATCGCGCCGGGCCAGCAGCTCGGCTAATAGCGGATCGCTGACGTCGGCATCCCAGGCGACCTGGATGTACAGCGTCGGCAGGTAGTTGCTGAAGAGAACGGGAGAGCCCTGCGACGGTGGACCTTGCGGCGACCGGCCCATGCCGCCGGAGTTCGGCTGCGGTGCGGAACCAGGCCCCTGACCCGGGCGGAAGATTCCTCGGCCGCGCGGTTCGTAGTACCAGGGTGGGCCGGTCAAGCGATCGGGCCGAAGCGGATCACGCCGCAGGCCGGCGGCGATGCCGAGTGACGCACGCTCAGGTGCGGGCTCGGTCACCTGCGTCAGTATGCGGGCCTTGATCAGCGGCGCCTTCAACCGCACGCGCCGGGCCGTCGTGCCGGGCGCGACCTCGATGTCGTCGAAGATCCACTGGAAGCGTTCTTCACTGTTGAACTGACCGACATCGACCGGCAGCGTCGGGCCGGACAGCGGGCGGGACCGCCAGATGTTGCCCCAGTCGCTGTTGACTTGAACGTGGCCGTGGGTGGTTGCTTCGGAATCGTTCAGCTTGATGTCGGTCGCCAGCAGCAGGTTGATGCGGTAGGACAGCGACCCGCGCAACCGCTCGGCCAGCAGCAGCGGCGCGGTGACATGGCTGTTCGGCCCGAACGACATGCCGAAGATGCCGAACGGGGCCACTTCAAGGTACTGCTGAAACTTGATCGGGTCGAATTGAGACTGGGCATCGCTGGCGATCGCACGGGCCTGGGCGAGCATCGCGTCATCGCGCTGTTCGTCGAACTTGGCTTCGACCTGCTTGCGGACGGCGTCCTGCTTTTCCTGCAGCGCGCTTTGCGTGGTGCGGTAGACGAAGTAGCCCATGGTGCCCAGGGCCAGCACCATCAGGAGCGTCACATTCAGGATCAGTGTCCGGCGGATCGATTTCATGTGCGGGCTTTCGCGGGTTCACTCTCGACGGCATCAGTTTCTTCGACACCGCGGAGCATGTAGCCTTCGCCCCAGCGCGTCATTATCAACGGCGGGTTGAAGCCCTTGTCGATCTTGTTGCGCAGGTAGCGGATGTAGACATCGACGACGTTCGACGTGCTTTCGTCATGCTCATCGTAAAGGTGTTCCCAAATCATCGTCCGCGTGACGACCTTCCCCTGATGGAAGGCGAGAAACTCGAGCAGCGCGTACTCTCTCGGCGTCAGATGGATCGACTGACCGTTGCGCTTGACCACACGCGACGCGGTGTCGATCGTCATGTCGTACACACGGAGGATCGGGTCCTTGGCCTGATGCCGGCGACGGATCAGGGCACGAATGCGGGCGAGCAGTTCATCCAGTTCGAACGGCTTGGTCAGATAGTCGTCCGCCCCGATGTCGAGGCCTTTGACTTTGTCTTCGAGCGTTCCCCGCGCGGTCAGGATCAGCACATGCGACTTGATGCCGGCGGCCCGCCAGCCTTTCAGCAGCGTCAGGCCATCCTTCTTCGGCAGCATCAGGTCGAGGATGATCGCGTCGTAGTTGGTGCTGACGGCCTTGTGGTCGGCCTCGTCGCCGTCGTACGCAACATCGACGGCGAAACCTTCCTCTTCAAGGCCTTGCCTCAGGGCACGCACGAGCGGTTTGTGATCTTCCACCAATAACAGGCGCACGCGGCTATCCTCCCCGTTTGTGCGAGTCGATTATCATTTTTAACAGCCCGGGCATGAGAAGGGAATGAGAGCCATCACCCCGCCGCTTGCGGCGTCGCCAACAGGGAAGAGATGTCTTTCTCGATGCGCCCCGCGCCTGTCGAGGGGCCATAGCGGCGCAGCACGTTGCCCGACGCATCGACGAGGAACTTGGTGAAGTTCCATTTGATGGAAGTGGTGCCGAGGGTGCCGGGCTTCTCGCTTTTCAGCAACTGATACAGCGGATGAGTGTCCGCCCCGTTGACTTCGACCTTGCGGAACATCGGGAACGTCACGTTGTACTTGAGCGAGCAGAACGACTTGATCGCCGCCTCATCGCCCGGTTCCTGCTTCCCGAACTGATTGCAGGGAAAGCCGAGGATCACCAGG
>JBBQII010000298.1:0-5563 GCA_038324795.1 Gemmatales bacterium | reverse complement strand
GGAGCGATACCCGTTGAGCGACGTGACACTGGTGACGCTGGGGCCGAAGGGGCTGGAGTTGAAAGCCTAGTCTCAGAATTGGAATGGATCGTCCAATTCAGAGCCCGAGCGCCAGAGAGGAAATGCGTCTTTCCTCGCTGGCGCTCGGGCTCTGGCGAAGTAGACAAGCGTGAAAGCGACTACTTCGCATCCATCTCGATCGTGCCGTCCCAATTGGCGGGCGGTTTGTTGTTGTGGCGGGCGATGTACTCGATGAAGAACTGGGCCGCCTTCTCGGCGGTGCGGCGTTCGTCGAACAGGCCCTGCACGAACGTGTTAAATCGCTTCTGGGCGACGTCCCATTGCCCGGCCACGAACGCCCGCATGCCGGCTTCCCACATGTTGTAGTTGACGGTCTCTTCCCCCGGCAGGCTGTCCTCGATCTTCGGCATCAACTCGAAGATCGGCACGCGGATCGTCATCCCCGCGGGCTTCACTTTGCCCATCGACCGCAGCCGGCCGCGCTTCTGTTCGGGGTCGGACTTGTTCAGTCGCTGTGCGATGGCCTCATTCACAAGAATCTGGACGCCGTAGACCTTCGTCAGCGATTCGAGGCGTGACGCCAGGTTCATCGTTGTGCCGTACGCGTCCAGCTTGAAGTTGTGGTAGGTTCCCAAGCCGCCGACGACGGCCGGCCCGTGTGCCAGGCCGATGCCGCAACCGAACATCACCTGCTTGAGAACATTGCTTCGCATGAAGTCGTTTCGGATGCCCAGGGCCGCTTCGACGGCATGGTCGATCTGCTCGGCCTTCGATTCAGGCCAACCCCAGAATCCGACCGCCGCATCCCCCTGCAATCCGCCGATGATGCCGTTCTTCGTGTAGATCTGGTTGGTCATCAGGTCGATGGCCACGCGCATTCGGCTCCAGCCATCCATCAGGCTGGCGTTATCCTGCGCGAACTGGCTTGAGCCTCGCAAGTCGCAGAACAGGGCAGTCACTTCGCCTTCGCGTTCCTTCAGTTTCTCTTCCAGGTTCTGGCTGTCGAGCAAAACGACCATGGCGCGCGGCAGGAACTTGCGGATCTGGATGTTCTGCTTCTCCTTGCGGAACAGGTCGCGCATGGTGCAGAACAGTTCGGAGGCGAGATTGATGAATTTCTGGTAATCGAGAAATTCCGTGTCGCGCTTCAGCTGCTCTTCATTGATGATGTTGCGGGGCACGCGACCGGCCACGTACATCGCGCGATTCTGGTTCGGCCGTTCATCGAGCGGCGTGCAGATGGCCCAGTCGGTCCCCGGGGTCATCGTCATCGAGAACTTGGACGAGCCTTCGCTCTTCTTGTCCCAGATGTAAAGCACGCTTTCGATGACGTTGTGCATCGCATGGCGGACGAGCCGGTTCGAGACACGGAAAAGATCGCCGGTCAGCCCGCGCTGGCGTGACCGAAGGATCGCCGCCCGGCCGTCGACCCCGGCTTTCGGGTCCATGCTGACGAAGCCGGCGAACTCCCCAAGCGGCAGTCCCTTCAGGATGATGTCGAGCAGCTTCTCTTCCAGTTGGATGTCGTCGCGGGTCGTGCGGATGATCTCGGGCAGTTCCGCGAGAGCCATCAGCGGTGTTTTCGCATCAAGGAAGGCACTGACTCGCAGTTCCTCGCGCGCTATGGTGCGCGTCAGTCCGCCGCCTTGTTCGCTGAGGTCGCCCGCGCTGCCCGTGCCGGCCGCCTGTGGCTCCTGCAGGGTGAACGTCGTCGAGCCGATGGTGAACGACTCGCCGATGACCATCTGGAAGTCATCCTGCGTCTTGCCCTTGTAGAACACGGGGTTGATAGCCGGGCGATCGGCCGGTTCGAGGCGCCGGCGGACTCGCAGGATCGTGCCATCCCAGGACATCGTGACATGCCGGCCGGAGACGCGCGGATCATCGACCACCCAGTCGGAGCGGTTCCAATCGGGCACGTCCAGATCGGTCTGCGAACGCCGGCCGATCGATATGTCCTTGCCGGCCGGCAGCGGGTAACGCCACAGGCTTTGGGCGCTGGTTTCCAGATTGTCGAACCGGGCTTGCAACTCAGCCATGAGCGAGCAACTCCTGTCGCTTCAGTGTGCGAATCCACCAGACCCACAGGACCGCCAGCAGGGCACCGACCAGCGCAAGCGCCGACCAGCCGAGACGATACATGGAATCGCGGATGCTGACCAGTGGGGCATCGATCTGCTCGTCGCTGATCTGCACGACGACCGTCCAGATCGTATCGCGCAGGGCGGGGTTGTCCTTGTTCAGGGCGGTGTCGTAAGGACGGATCGGTACATGGGCGGCCCGATACTCGACGTTGCCGGCGATCGGATCGCGGTAGACCGCCATACCCGGAACCGGGGAATTAACCCAGTCAAGCGCCTCGTAGATCGGCGGCGGGTCTTCGGTCTTCAGTTTGTCGAGGATGGCCTTCGGATGCGAAGTCCAGCAGCGGCGATCATTGATCACCAGAATCTGTTCCGGATCGGCAGCGCTGTCGGGGTCGCCGATCCATTCGAGAAGATCGCCTTCGAGGTCGATGGCGCAAATCACGAGGGCGATCGTCTTGCCCGCGGCATTCTTGACCGGGGCCGCCACGTCGATGCGCAGCGGGTTGCCTTCAGCCATCGAGCGGTAGACATGCGAAATATGCGGCTCCGAGATCGGTTCCCGGCGGACGTCCGTACCGCGTTCCTCGAAATGGTTGCCCGTGCCGGAGTAGTAATCGCGCCAGGCCCAATTCATCCGGAATCGCGTATGCCAGTCGCTTTGATCGGCCGGTGCGTCCGGCGTACCGTCCGCCTTCAACTGACAGAGCAGAAAACAGCGATTGTCGACGACCACCAACAGCCCCACCGACCGCGACGCGGGACATGATTGATACCAGCTCAGCTGTTCTTTCGCCTCGCCCGCCAGCCAATGCCCGTACTTCCTTCGCTCGTCCGGGGGGATCGCCAGGTCCGCATGCTCCGGGTCGTTGCGATACTGCTCCACCATCCGATCCAGATCAGTCATGATCGGCGATCCGGCAACTTCACCCGCGATCTTCATTGAACATTCAACGCGATCCTGAAGCATTTCCTCGACCAATCGCCCCGCGATTCGCGCATGTCGGCTCAGCCCGTGATCGAGAACATCGACTCGCGCTTCCCGACTCTTCTCGAATATCTTACTGGCCGAGTAGATGCCGAACATCGCGAGCAGTCCGAGCATCAATCCGCAGACCGTAGCACCGGCAGCCAGGACTGAGCGCTGCCGCTTCCAGCGGAGGCGTTCCCGCAGGCGCTCGCGAAGATTGCCGGCCGAGCGTGGCCGATGCCGGGGATCGATCGACAGGCAGCTTTCGATGATCGACGCCAGCCGGGCGTCGATCTTGCCGCGGTTGATTTGGCCGGGCTTCTGCGCCACCCTGCGGATATCGACGACCGGCACCGCCTCGAGTTCCTTCCGGTAGATCGTCAGGCGGGAGCGCACATCCTTGGTCAGCGCCAACTTCTTCGATGTCGATTCGTCCGCACGCGGACGCTGCCCGGTCAGCATCTCGAACAACATTGCGCCCAGGGCGTAAACATCCCAGTTCGCATCGGGGAGTGTTTTAGTTGTGTCGGCCTGTTCGGGCGGCATGTAGAACAGGGTGCCGAACGATCCCGCTTCCTGGCTGCCCAGCTGTGCCTGCCCGAAGTCGGCCACCAATGGCTCGCCCGATTCGTTCATCAGGATGTTGGCCGGTTTCAGATCGCAGTGGATGACGCCTTTGGCATGCACGAACGCCATGGTTTCCACAATTCGTGAAAACAACTCCAGCGCTTCCTCGACCGGCAATGGCCCGCGTTTTGTCAGCAGGTCCGCCATCGAGCCGTTGCGTGCATAAAGCATCACGTAGTACGGCGGGTCTGCCTTGCGCTCGGCATACTGCTTGAACGAAACGACGCCCGAGCAGCCTTCCAGCCGGGCGATTCTGCTCACCTCGCGGTGCATCGCCTCCCATTGGCGGCACGTAAAGAATTTGATCGCCACGTGCTCTTCGTCACAGTCAATGGCATGTGCTTCCCAGACCGTGCCATAAGCTCCCTTGCCGATGCGATGCAGCAGTTTGAAGCCGGGCACCAGGGGGGCGGCAGTCGTGTTTACCTGATTCTTCGTCAGCCGGTCTTCGATGCCGCGCATCTGCGTGTAGTGGTCGACCGTCATCATCACCATGTCGCTGTTCGCATCGACGGCGTGATACTCGGGGTCGATCAATGTGCCCAGCGGCGTCGACTTCGGACCGGTGGCGGCACTGTCGGCCTCGGTCGAAGAGACCGGCAGGCGTGAGGGGTCATCCCCGGTTCCCGGGACGGGAACGGTGAGCGTAGCACCTGACTGTTCAGCCGGCGTCATGGTCGCATCCGGTGGGCCGATGAGCTTGGTCAACCCCATCAATTTACTTTAGTGATGAACGACTCGCAACAGTCACAAGCGAACCGGCGCGGAATGTTTTTGCGGGAATCGTCACCGTTGACGGTTTTTTCGGGCGGGAAACCGGCCATCGCGGGTTGTAGAATGTCATCGGTCTTCCCTCATCCCCTGAATTCACGCCATGGTTCACCATGTTTGATCCCGAAGAACAGGCCGCGCCAACGCTGCAACCCGCCGTGTTTGACAAGGTGCATGCCACCCTGGCCGAGCACGGCCCGGTCGCGGCTGTCGATGAACTATGCGATTCGCTGCGGCAGGCCGGCGACTTCAACGCCCTTTTTTATGCCCTGCTGATGAGAAAACGGGTGCAACTGGGCATCACCCCGTTCCCGACCGGTTCCTCCGCGGAACTCCCGGCCGAGACTCACGAGGAGTACGAAGAGGCGATCCGTGACGCCGGTCGACAGGTCGGCCAATTATACCTCGGCCAGGGCGACGTGCGCAAGGCCTGGTTCTTCTTCAACATGCTCAATGAACCGGAACCGGTGCGCGAGTATATCCGCAACTATCAGCCCGGGCCGGACGACGACCCGCAGGCGGTCATCGAAGTCGCCTTTTACACCGGCGTCGATCCGACCCGCGGGTTCGGGCTGATCCTCGAACGCTACGGCATCTGCAATGCGATCACCACGTTCAGCCAGCAGGACTTCGCCAAGAACCCCGCCGCGAAGCAGGACTGCATCAAGATGCTGGTCCGCGCTCTGCACGAGCAGTTGCTGGAACGCCTGCGCTCCGACATCGTCGTCCGCGGCGATACCTACCCGCACACCGACAGCATCATCGAACTGTTGCAGGGCCGGGCGCACCTCATGGAGGAGGATTCGTACCACATCGACACCTCGCATCTGTCGAGCGTGGTGCAGATGAGCCTGGAACTGACCGACGGCCCCGAAGTGCTGCTGGCCCGCGAACTGTGCGCCTACGGCGAAAAGCTCGGCAGCCAGTTCCGGCAGCAGGCCGACCCTCCGTTCGAGAACACCTACGCGGACTACAAGATTCTGCTGGAGATTACCGGCGGCATCTACGTCGAGAAGGGGCTGAACCACTTCCTCGGCAAGATCGAAGGCGAAGCGATGCTCGGCAACACGTTCCCGGCCGAAGTATACGT
>JBBQII010000297.1:0-5569 GCA_038324795.1 Gemmatales bacterium | reverse complement strand
AATCCGGGCGAGAGTTGATCGAAATAGGCAGTGAACGATGTCGCGAGCAACCGTGATAAATGGATGCGGATCGGTGCGGCTCCAACACGCGATGTGAAGAGCGTCTCGACCAAAGGCCAGATGGCAACAGCGTCGATGTCTCTCGTGTCCTTCGGTGCGGGGATGAAGACAAACTGAACCCGATCGCCTTGTTGGTGATGCACTCGTCCGAACAGGTGGGTTTTGCCGTAGCCGGCCTGGCCCGAAAACAGATGTAGTTTGCGTTGTGGGTCCGGCGCGGGCCGCGAACGGACCCTGTCAATATCGCATGACAGGGAATCCGTGAATGCCTTGCCGAGCGAAGGAACATCCCATTCCGCACGAAAATCGCCCGGTCCATTCAACCGATCGAACGTGAATGGATGCTCAACCTGAAGCGGATTCATCAATATTCTCCAGGTAGAAGAAGACTTCTCCAACCGCCAAGACTGAATCGCGCAGTTGTTCACCCGTGGCGGAACTCTTGTCCGAAATGGAGATCACCCGCTGCTTTTTCGATCGCCGCAATTCCAAAATGCACTCATCGAACGCATCTCGTGACACGGCTGCTTCACCATATCGCTGACGCACGATCGCCCGGACTTCGCAAATGGGAGCCAGCTTCGTGTTGCCGTCTCGCCGAACTTGTTCGGACGCGGCCAGCACTGCCGCTTCAAGGTCTCTCGGCGTCAGTACGGGTGCGGGTGTTCGAGGCGGGGATGGATGGTCGGGGGGATATAACTCGCTGCCACGGGCTACCCGTAGCAGACGGGTGAGTGCTGAACCGCTCAAAGTCAGCTTGCCAAAATCTTCAAACGAGAGCGTGCCGAGATGCGAGTGTCCCGCTTCCGTGAGAACGTATTTCTCGGACCGCGCTGTGCGAGTCACGGCAATGAACCGCACGTCGGCCAACCCGCCCCGGACGAAGCGAGCGGTCGCGGAATTCAGCTTCAGCTTCGCCTG
The DNA here is from genome assembly GCA_038324795.1 of Gemmatales bacterium. GTDB lineage: Bacteria > Planctomycetota > Planctomycetia > Gemmatales > Gemmataceae > JAIOQJ01. Next base: position 4,588 of record JBBQII010000297.1, on the reverse strand, counting down.
CAAGGGTTCAAACTTCTTCTTCAGATCCGCAGGCGTGTGTCCGCCTTCGGGAACATCGACCAGCTGCAACAGCAGTAGTGCAACTCGCTTCTGCCGGAGCACGCTGTCGTCGGCATCGTTCACTTCTCCCTTCGCCGGTCGCAAAGGAACGTAAAAGTGATTGTCTCGCAGCAAGGTTCGGCCAGCCTCTGTGATCGCGAGAACGACGCTCCGCTTCACTTTTTGCTCGGCAAGCAAGCCCCGAGAAACCATCTCTCTGCGAAAATCGCCCGCGGTGGCTGCATCCAGGGTCAATTCATCTTGAATCTGTTTGGGAATTGGCTTGTTTGCGTCAGTTCGAGACAGCTTCCCATCCCGTGCGGATGCCACTTGGTCGAGAAGAAACGCCTGCCGCTTCAGGTACAGCAGTTCAGCGCACCGAGGCGGATGATCGGACACAGCATTTTCTCTTGTAGTGCAGGAAGAACGACACAGGGTGATGGCCGTGGATCCGGGTAACTTCCCGTCCCGGGTTGTATATCAACGCGGGAGAATGAGTCGAAGTGATTTCCGATCACTTGACCGTACGCGGCATCCGCACTCGTTCGACCGGCGACCTCTGCAAATGGCAATGCAATCACGGCAAGATCCGCAGAAGCAAGCAAGATGCGCAGGTTGGCTTGCCAGTTTCAGCTGCCGCAAGTTACCTAACTCGACGTAAAACGCTGCCAAAGGCAAAAGCATGATTCGAGCCTGAAGCGCGAGCGACGGCTGGCTTCGCTCACGCTTCAGGCTCGAACGATGATTCGGCAACGCAATTCTGCGCGAATTCTTGAGTCCCGAGCTTGATCATGTTTGTTGGTTTGCAGCGACAAGAACGAAGTAGCGGCTTGATTGCGTCAGGTCCCGGCGAGCGTCTTCCTACTATAGTCTCATGGAGAGTTTTGCCGCTCAGAAACAGCGGGCGCTCGTTGATGCGCTGCGCCGGCACGTCGGCGGGGAGATCCGCTTTGATGCCACGTCGCGCAAACTCTACAGCACCGATGCCAGCCTGTACCGCATCGAGCCGCTGGGGGTCGTCGTTCCACGCACGCCGGACGACCTGCTGGCCACCATTCAGATCGCCGTCGAAACGCATACGCCGATCGTTCCGCGCGGCGGCGGCACCAGCCTGACGGGGCAATCAATCGGGGCCGGGCTGGTCATCGATTGTTCACGATACCTTGATGGCATCGGGCCGATCGACGTGGCCGGGCGGCGTGTGCGTGTGCAGCCGGGCGTCGTGCTTGACCAGTTGAACCGGGCGCTGGCGGTCCACGGCCTGCAGTTCGGGCCGGACGTATCGACCGCCAGCCGGGCGACTCTCGGCGGCATGATCGGCAACAACTCGGCCGGGTCGCGGTCGATCGTCTACGGGCGCACTGTTGATCATGTGCGTTCGCTCAGCACCATCCTGAGCGACGGCAGCCGGGCGCAATTCTCGGCCACGCCCGACAGCCGCCAGCGAAGTGAGCAAACGCTGGATGGCAACATCCATCGGCAGACCCGGCGGGTGCTTCAGCAGCACTCAACCGCCATTCAGCAGAAGTTCCCGCGCATCATCCGCCGGGTCAGCGGGTACAACCTGCTCGATACACTTGAATCGGGCACGCTGATCCCGCTGTTGACCGGCAGCGAAGGCACACTGGCGTTCGTGCAGGAAGCGGAGTTGAACCTGGTCCCGCGCGCGAAGGCACGCGGCCTGCTGGTGCCGCACTTCGATTCACTGGCGGCCGCACTGGACGCATTGGCGATATGCCTTGAATTTCAACCCTCGGCCGTCGAACTGATGGACCAGATGCTGATCGTTCTTGCCCGGTCGCAGCGGGCGTTCAAGAACATCATTTCCGCCATCGTCGGCCAGCCCGCGGCCCTGCTGATGGTCGAATTCAGCGGCGACAGCATGGCCGAGGTCTCCGGTCGCGTGCACGATCTCGAGCGGCGCCTGAACGGCCGACCGGGCATCATCGCGCTGGTGCCCGCACTGGAACCGGAGCTGCGCGACCCGCTCTGGGCCATGCGCAGTGCAGGGGTGCCGTTGCTCTACGGCCTGCCGGGCGACCGCAAACCGATCCCGTTCGTGGAAGACTGTGCCGTCGACCCCGCGAAGCTGCCCGAGTTCGCCCTGCGTTTTCGCGAGATACTGCGGGCGCACGGCACGGACGGTGCCTTCTACGGCCATGCCAGCGTCGGTTGCCTGCATATCCGTCCGGTGCTCGATATCAAGAATCCGGATGACGTATCGCGCATGCGCGCGATCATGAACGACGTGACCGATCTGGTACTGCACTTCGGCGGATCGCTGAGCGGTGAACACGGCGACGGACTGGTCCGCAGCGAGTGGAACAGGAAAATGTTCGGCCCTGAAGTTTATGACGCCTTCCGCCAGATCAAACATGCGTTCGACCCGCACAACCTGTTCAACCCGGGCAAGGTCGTTGAGGGCCCCTCGATGACCGACAACCTGCGGCTGGGCCCCGACTACCACCCCCGGCCCGTGGAAACCGTGTTCGACTATACCAGTCAGCAGGGCTTCTTCCGTTCAATTGAAGTCTGCAACGGCTCGGGCGTCTGCCGGAAAACGCAGGGCGGCGCGATGTGCCCTTCCTTCCGGGCGACACGCGATGAGCGCGACAACACACGCGGCCGGGCGAATGCGTTGCGGCTGGCACTCGCGGATGAAACCGCCATTGAACCGATGGGCGAACGCTGGCTGCACGATGTGATGGACCTGTGCCTGTCGTGCAAGGCGTGCAAGGCGGAATGCCCCAGCAACGTCGATCTCGCCAAGCTGAAAGCGGAGTTTCAGCAGGCCCACTACCGCAATCGGCGTCGGCCCCTGGGGCACCACTTCGCGGCGAATGTGCATCGGCTGAATCGCCGGGGGTCGACGTTCGCGGGGTTGACGAACTGGATCAACCGCCGCGGCCTGACGCGCTGGTTGATGGAAAAGGCCGTGGGGATCGACCGTCGGCGTTCGCTGCCGGAGGTGCACAGCGATCATTTGCGTCGCTGGATGGCACAACGGCCAAAGAGTGCCGGAACCCGCAAGGTGCTGCTGTTCGATGACTGTTTCACCACATTCAACGAACCGGAGATTGGCCGATCCGCGGTACGCGTGCTGGAACGGGCCGGTTGTTCCGTGGAACTGGTGAACCCGATCTGCTGTGGCCGGGCACTGATCAGCAAGGGCTTCCTGAGCGAAGCGAAATCGCTTGTGCGACAACAGATGGGCGACCTGGCGAAACGCGTCGCCGACGGCACGCCGATACTGGGGATCGAGCCGAGTTGCATCCTGACACTGAAGGACGAATGGCCCGATCTGGTCCCCGGCAGCGAGACGACGCGAATCGCCTCGGCGGTTCATCTGGCCGACCACTGGCTGGCGGAACAGGGCGTCGATCTCTCGCTGACGAAACAGCCGGGGCGAGCTTTGTTTCACGGGCATTGTCATCAACGAGCGCTCGAGGGAGTGGCCGGCACGGAGAAAGCGTTGAGCATGATTCCCGGGCTGAGCGTGACCGCCCTTGACGCCGGCTGCTGCGGCATGGCCGGGGCATTCGGCTTCGAGAAGGAGCACTACGACCTGAGCGTGAAGATTGCCGGGCTGCAGTTACTGCCCGCATTAAATGCCGACCCGGAAGCGATGATCGTCGCCACCGGCACGTCATGCCGGCACCAGATCCGCGACTTGACGGGGCGGAAGGCGCTGCATCCGCTGCAGGTGCTGGATGGGAGTTTGGAATAGCGACGGGGGAGGATTCTGGGATAATACGGGAATGGATACGGAGTAGGCGACCGTTGGCGTTTCGCGGGATCAACCTCCTCAACATCTTGAAGACAATGCAGGCATACCGAAAAGAGGCAAGATGACAGAGGCACTGACAAACGCCGTGACGGTTTCCCAAGGAGAGATCACTATCAGATGTCTTCCTGAATGGACCGAAGGTACGCGGCTTCAGGTAATCCAGCCCGGCCCCGGAGTCATCGAGATTCGCGAAGATGACGAGCAACCGGACTCACCGGAAGAAATCGCACGCTGGATCGCCGAGTTCCAGTCGATCCCGCCGATTGAGATGACGGCGGCCGGGGAAGCAGCTTGGAACGCGGATCGCAAACGCCGACGAGAAGTGGAACTGCAGACATTTGAGAATCGAATCGACTCGCTGATAAGAGATGAATCGTGAAGCGATATCTGCTGGACACGAACGCCGTTTCCGACTGTGTTTTCCGTCGTCGAGATGTTCATGACCGTGTCATCGCGGCGAGAAGGGCGGGGGCCACAATCGGTACTTGCTGCCCGGTCCTCGCGGAGATATTCGCGGGCATGGAATACAGCGACAGCCGCGACAAGAACATCGTCATAGTCAATCAGAACTTGCGCATGTTCCGACTTTGGCCATTTGATCTCGTTCCGGCACGCAACTACGGCATCGTCTATGCGGAACTTCGTCGAAGCGGACGACCGATTCAGCCAGTCGACATGATGGTGGCTGTAATCGCGATGAGCCTGCTGAACTGCACAGTTGTCAGTTGCGATTTCGATCTGTTGGCAGTCAAAGGACTGAAT
>JBBQII010000296.1:0-5610 GCA_038324795.1 Gemmatales bacterium | reverse complement strand
TCGGGCCCCGGCGCCCCGGGGGCCCGGGGCTCGTGCCGCTCCCCGCCCCCGCCGCCCACCACAGCAGAGCGAAGCCGTGCACCACAGCAGAGCGAAGCCGTGCACCACAGCAGAGCGAAGCCGTGCACCACAGCAGAGCGAAGCCGTGCACCACGACAAATCGCTATTACGGCACTTTCTTTTCCGGCGGCGTGATCGGCTTGAACTCACCCTTGCCCTTGCGGTCGAGGTTGCGGTTCAGTTCGGCCACATCGAAGTCCACTTTGGCGCCGCCTTCAGGCACTTCCACCTGTGCGGCCCAGAGGATCGCGTTCACGACGGTCCGGCGGAAGTTCTCGTCCGCCCAGTTGCGATGGAAGTGCCCGCCGGTGAAGCCGAAGCCCCGGCTGCCGCCGGGTGCCTCGTACGCCCAGGCGATATGCTCCGGCCGGCCCGGGTTCTTCTTTGCCGCGGCGGTGCCGCGCGTGTTGTCGGGCGGGATGGCCGTCAGGATCGGGGTGACGTTCTTCATGTCTTCCACGAAGCGCATGTTGTAGTACCACTCGTCGCGCAGCACGAACGGCTTCACCCCGCGCGTGATCGCGTGCTTCGGCAGTTCGCGGATGCTCGCATCCCAATGCGGGTTGATCGAGTAGTCGGGCTCATAGTAACCACCCATCCAGCCCAGCACGCGCTTGCCGTGCACCGGCAGATAGTCGACCGCGTAGTGCAGGTTCACCCAGCCGGTGCCTTTATCCAACAACTTCTGGATGCGGTCCATCCGGTCGCCGTCCTTATCCTTGGCGACAACCGGGTGCCCGCCGCGGCCATCCATGTAGAAGACCACGGCCGCGGCCCCGTCGAAGATCTTCTCGTTCTTCGGCCAACCGTCACGCGCCATCACGACGAACACGCCAGGCGTCTGTTCCAGCAGCTTCTTCATGATCGCGCAGCCGGCGAAAAACTCATGGTCGCCCGCCCCGTGGCTCTGCTTCCCGGCCACCAAAACTATCTTCTTCCCCTTGAAGTCGGCCGGCGGCCCGACTTCAAGCGGCACGGTCGATTGATCGTAAGGATCGATGGCGGGTTTGGTGTCCTGCGCCGATGCGAACAGCGGCGCGAGGAGGAGGCAGGCGGACAGTGTGCAACGCAGCATGATTTCGGTTCCCGTGACTCGGATGGAGAGCACTTGATGGTACAGAAGAAGCCGCCCCAAGTCACGCACGATCAGCGAACCGGTTCCCGTGAAGCCGCGTCGCGCAGCGGAGCGCTCGTCCCGCGCTCCGCTGCGCGTCACGGCTTCACTAGAATTGTTTCGGAGGCTCCGTTCACCATGTGTGCCCGTTACACCCTGCGCACCCGACGGGTGCAACTCGAAGCGCTGTTCGGCCATCTTGATGCCGACCTGCAGCCGCGTTTCAACATCGCGCCGTCGCAGCCGGTGCTGGCCTACCGGCCCGATGCCGAAGGGAAGCCGCACGGGGCGATGCTGCGCTGGGGGCTGATCCCGTCATGGGCGCAGGACGAGAAGATCAGCCACAAGCTGATCAATGCCCGCTCGGAAACGATCGCGGAGAAGCCATCGTTCCGCAGTGCGGTGAAGCACCGTCGCCGTTGCCTGCTTCCCGCGGACGGTTTCTACGAATGGCGTACCATCGGTAAGAAGAAGCAACCACTGCACATCACCCGGCCCGACGGTGAGCCGTTCGCCTTTGCCGGCCTGTGGGAAACCTGGGACGGCCCCGCCGGCGAGGTTGAATCGTGTACGATCCTGACAACGGCGGCGAACCCGTTCATGGCAGGGCTTCACGACCGCATGCCGGTGATCTTCACCGGGGCGGACGAGTTTGAACGATGGTTGAATGATGAAGTAATCGATGACTTGCTGCGGCCATTGCCCGACGGGATGCTGGCGATGCGCGAAGTCAACGACATCGTCAACAACCCGCGCCACGAAGACCCGCGCTGCGTCGAACCGCCCGCCGGCGAGCGGACGTTGTTTGATTGACTACTCGTCCGTATCCCAGATGACGATCGTACCTTCGTCTCCGGCGGCGGCGGCCCGCAGGCCATCCGCGGCATAGGTCACGCTGCTGACCCGGCCGATCGGCCATTCGAAGACGGCACGTTCCCGGCCATCGACCGCATCCCAGATGCGTACCGTCTTGTCCCAACTGCCGGTCAGCAGGTGCCGGCCATCGGGGCTGAACGCAAGGCTGCTGACCATCCCCTTGTGGTTGATCAACGTCGCCCGTTCGTGCCTCTGCTCGATGTCGAACAGCAGCACCTTCCAGTCGGCGGTCGCCGCCAGCGTCCGGCCATTGGGCGAAAGTGCAATCGATCGGCAGGGATTCTTCAAGTTCAGCCGGGTCACCGTCGATCGCGTGATCGGCCAGATCGTCAGCAGGTTGTTGCGCGTGGCCCAGGCCATCAGGCGATGTGCGGGAAGGAACGCGAGATCGCGCACGGCAATCGTCGGGGCAATGTCGGCCAGCAGCGGCCGGAAGCGGTTTTCACGCCAGTCCCAGAAGCGGATCGACCCGGCAGTGACTTCGGTCTCCTTCGCGGGTGTGCCCAGCGACAGCGCGATCGATTTGTCGTCCTGAATGAACGTCAACCCGCTGACGGGCCCCTCGACACGCTGGCTGACGACGAGCGTGCGCTCGGCCATCGACCAGACCATCAACCCGCCTTCGCTGCCGCCCAATGCCAGGTGCCGGCCATCGGCCGTGAATGCGAACGACTGATGCTGTTCGTGCGACATCAGATGCGTGATCGAAGTCCCGGCCGGGTCCCAGGTGCGCACGGTCCCGTCCTTGCCGGCCGAGACGAGCGTCTCGCCGTTCGGTGAGAACCGGATCGCATGAACCGGGCCATCATGTCCTTTCAGCAGTTGCATCCATGTAGTTTAGCAGATGAATGACAGGCGGTTAACGAGTGTCACGATGCACGCGCTCTACTTTCCTCCTCTCCTCCGTTTCGGGGGAGAGGGCCGGGGTGAGGGGGCGGGACCTCGCGGCACACAAGTCCCAACCCCCTCACCCTGACTCTCTCCCCCGCAAAGCCGGGGGAGAGGGAATAAGAGTGTCAATCGATTGTTCATCCCGACCGTCCGGAGCCGGCATCCCGCGGGGATGCACGGCAGCGCACTCGCCCATACAATCCCCAGATGCACGTGGACACGCTCGCTATCGTCGGGGTCGGGCTGATCGGCGCGTCGATCGGCCAATCAGCCAAGTCACGCGGCATCGCCCGACAGGTGATCGGCATCGGCCGCAACGAGCAGTCGCTGGCGCTCGCGCGCGATCAGGGGGCGATCGACCGTTTCACTCTCGATCTTGCGGAAGGCGTGAAGGAAGCCGACCTGGTCGTCTTCTGCACACCCGTCGACATGATCGCACATCAGGTACGCCTGGCGGCATTGTCGTGCCGACCCGGTACCCTGCTTACCGATGCGGGCAGCACGAAAGCGAACATCGTCCGCGACGTGGAAGGAAAGCTGCCCGCGGGGATCCATTTCGTCGGCGGTCATCCGCTCGCGGGGTCCGAGAAGCGCGGCCCGGCCGCCGCCGTGCCCGACTTGTTCGCGGGGAAGGTGACGATTGTCACGCGAACCAGACATACCGACCCCGACGCCTTCGCAAAGGTCAGCGCCTTCTGGACCGCGCTCGGCAGCGACGTGCGAGTGCTCGACCCCGAAACACACGACATGGCCCTGGCGTTCACCAGCCACCTGCCGCATCTGGCGGCATCCGCTTTGGCGGGGCTGGTGCCCGAGCCGTGGCGCATCTTCACCGCCAGCGGCTTCCGCGATACGACACGCATTGCCGCGGGCGACCCGGGCCTCTGGTCCGCCATCTTCCGTGAGAATGCCCTGGCGATGAGCGACGCGCTGCAGAAACTGGCCCGCCAAATCGACCGTTACCGCGAAGCGATTCTGGATGAAGACAACCATCAACTGATTGACCTGCTCACTCAAGCGAAACGAGTACGCGATGCTCTGGGAAGTTGACATCCGACCGCTGGGCCGGGATGGCGAACGCGAACGGGTCTGCGACGAGTTCGACCTGCTTACCCACGGCAAACGCGGCGGCGACCTCGTGCGCAGTGCCTCACGCGGCTTCCTCTTCGAAGGGGGCATCGATCATGCCGCGGTACTGAAGCTCGTCAACATCCTGATCGTCGATGTACTTGTCGAAACTGCCACACTCACTGAAGTCGATCCGCAATCCGCAATCCGCGATCCGAATTCCGAATTGGTGACGGTGCTGTTGAAACCGGGCGTCATGGACCCCGTCTCCGAGAGTGTGCTCGATGCCGCTCGCGATCTTGACGTGCCCGTCGACGCGGTCCGCACTTTCCGTCGCTACGTCACCGCACCGGAGTTGCCGTCGGCCGACCGCCACACGCTGTTCCGCAAGGTGCTCGCCAACGATTCCATCGAGCAGATCGTCGTCGGCCCGCTAAAGGCCGAGCACCTGATCCTTGGTAAGCCGTACCACTTCAAGCTCCTGACAGTGCCGATCCGTGAACTCGACGACGCAGGGCTGGATCAACTCAGCAAGTCGGGGCAACTGGCCCTGAGCATCGCCGAGATGCGGGCGATCCAGGCCCACTTCAACAGTCTCGGCCGGGAGCCGACCGATGTCGAACTCGAATCGCTGGCGCAGACCTGGTCGGAGCATTGCTCGCACAAGACGCTCAAGGGGCCGATCGACTTCACCGAGACAATTGATGGCGTCTCGAAAACCCGCCGCATCAACAATCTGCTGAAGGAGACGATCTTCGGCAGTACGCAGGAACTGCGCAAGCGATTCGGGGCGGATGACTGGTGCGTCAGCGTCTTTGCCGACAACGCGGGAGTGGTGACGTTCGACGACAAGTTCCACATCTGCTTCAAAGTCGAGACGCACAATCACCCCTCGGCCATTGAACCGTACGGCGGCGCGAACACCGGATTGGGCGGCGTCATCCGCGATCCGCTCGGCACCGGGCTGGGGGCCAAGCCGATCGCGAATACCGATGTCTTCTGCTTCGCGCCGCCCGACTATCCGCCGGAGAACCTGCCGCCGGGCATCCTGCATCCGCGGCAGATCATGCAGGGCGTCGTCAGCGGCGTGAAAGATTACGGCAACCGCATGGGCATCCCCACCATCAACGGGGCGGTGCTGTTCGACGAACGGTATCTGGCCAACCCGCTGGTCTACTGCGGCACGGTCGGCCTGATCCCGGTCGGCATGATCGAGAAAGCCGCCCGGCCCGGCGACCTGATCGTCGCTGTCGGCGGCCGGACAGGGCGTGACGGTATCCACGGGGCGACCTTCTCCTCGCTGGAGTTGACGGCCGAGAGTGAATCGGTCAGCGGCGGCGCGGTACAGATCGGCAATGCGATCACCGAGAAGAAGGTTCTCGACATCATCCTGCAGGCTCGCGATCGCGGGTTGTACACCGCCATCACCGACTGCGGGGCGGGTGGCTTCAGTTCCGCCGTCGGCGAAATGGGTGCCGATCTGGGCGCGGTGGTTCAACTCGACAAGGCCCCGCTCAAGTATGCCGGGTTGAGTTACACCGAAATCTGGATCTCCGAATCGCAGGAGCGGATGGTGTTGTCCGTCCCGCCCACGAAGTGGG
>JBBQII010000295.1:0-5617 GCA_038324795.1 Gemmatales bacterium | reverse complement strand
AACCACTTCCCGATCGTCTCACTTCCAGTCACCCCGAGGATGCGGAATGGACGACGCCGAACTGGTCCGGCAGACGCTGGCCGGGCGACGGGAGGCTTTCGCCGACCTCGCACGCCGCTGGTCCGCGCGCCTCACGGCCATCTGCCATGCCCGTGTCCGCCGTGCGGATGTTGCCGACGATCTCGCCCAGGAGACATTGTTGCGGGCCTACCGCGCGCTCTCCACGCTCACGGATCCGACCAAGGTCGGCTCATGGCTGATGGGCATCGCGGTGCGGGCATCGCTCGACTGGCTGAAAGCCGGTGAACGCCGGACAAGGCCGTTCAGCACCATCGGCAGTGATGAATGCCTGGAACGCGGCCGCGATGATCCGCCTGACGAAGCTGTGTTTCAGGCCGACGAGAAGGAACGCCTGCTTGCCCAGATCGAAGCACTGCCCGAAACGTACCGCGAAGTGGTCAATCTCTACTACTACGACGACCTCACGTACCGCGACCTGGCGGCGCTTCTGGGCGTCTCGACGGCGACCATCAACGTGCGCCTGAACAAAGCACGTGAAATGTTGCGCGAGCGGTTGATCAGTTTGAAATGATGAACGTCACGTTCAGCGTGCATCCCGAGGGGATGCGCCGAACTGTCGGGAGCCATGCCGATGTTGAACCGAGACGATGCCCTGAACCTGCTCGCGGCCCGCGTGGACGGTGAACTGACCGCCGCGCAGGAAGCCCAGCTTGAAGAATGGCTGGCGGTCAATCCCGATGGGCCAATCCTCGCGGAGTCGATGCGCGTGCAGGATGCCGAACTGCGCCGGGCGTTCGAGCCTCGCCGTCAAGCGGCCATGCGAACCGCCGAGCGCATCCTGCCGTTGCTTAACGAACCGCCGATGCCGACAACGTCCCGCCCAGCTTCCCGATGGAAGTACCTGTGGTACGCACTGCCGCCGTTGATGGGCTCGGCCATCGCGCTGGCGATCTTCCTCGTCGGCCTGCGGACGTCGCCTTCCGGCAACCCGGGACCGCAACCGGGTGTTGCTCTCGCCGACGTGCCCGCCGTTCGTCTTCCCGCGGAACTGCTGATGAAGCCCCGGCCACGGCCGGTCACGCCGGAAGTTGCCGTCGCGACGATCGGCCAACGGCTGATCACGACTGCGGGCGTCAAACGCCGGGCAGTGCTGCCGGATGGGTCGATCGTCTATCTGGATCAAAACACCACGGCCGAACTGGTCTCTGAGCGATCCGTACGACTTGAACGCGGGCGGATCTTCGTGGAAGCCGTCTCGGCGGACCGCGAGAAGGGGCGAGGCTCGTTCCATGTCTCGACACCCCGACGGAAGCTCGAAGCGCTCGGCACCCGCTTTGCCGTGACCGCGGAAGACGCAACGATGTCGCTGCTGGTCACGCAGGGCAGCGTGAAGGTGGAAGGGGCGAATCAGCCGGTGGTGGCTGGCCAAACCCTCAAGGCCGAGGGTGGCCGTACGGAAATCCGCCCCGCAGGCCCGGCCACGGCCGAACTCGACTGGACACGCGAACTGATCGTCGCTGCCGAGACACCGCTGGTGCCATCCGGCAAGCATGGCGGCGGGGCGCTCGTCGCTGTCGATGCCTACGGGCAGGAATCGAAGCTGTCGCTGGTGAAGTTCCACATCGACGTACACCTCGATGACGGCTTCGCTCGCACTACGATCGACCAGACCTACTTCAATCATGAATCCTGGCAGATGGAAGGCACGTTCTACTTCCCGCTTCCACCCGAAGCATCGCTGTCGCGGCTGGCGATGTACGTCTCGAACAGTGAAAGCAGCACGCTGATGGAAGGCGGCATGGCTGAGCGCGACTACGCCCGCCAGACCTACGAGCGCATCCGCCATGCCCGCCGCGACCCGGCCCTGCTCGAATGGGTCGACGGCAGCACGTTCAAGATGAGGGTCTTCCCGCTCGAAGCCCGGCAGGAAAAGCGGATTATCCTCAGCTATTCGCAGAAGCTGCCCACGCAGTTTTCGCACAGCACCTACCGCTTCCCGGCCGGGCATTCGCTCAGCCAGGTGCGCGAATGGTCGTTCGAGGCGCGCGTGAAGGATGGGGCCAACCTGTTCGCGGCATCGCCATCGCATCCGACGATGAAGGTCGAGAAATCAGGCAACGATCTTCGCCTGACCGACAGGGCGATGAACGCCCCGGTCAATCGTGATGTCGTCGTCGAGCTGACTGATCGGGCGGGCCAAAGCGGGGAAGCTGTGCGCTGGTCCACCGCGGAGCAGGACGGGGCGAAGTACCTGATGCTGCGTTACCGGCCCGATTTGCGGGGATCGCCGAAGCGCGAACGGCGTGACTGGGTCTTCCTGTTCGAATCGTCCGGATCACGGGACCCGCTGCTCGCCCGCACGCAGGCCGAGGTCGTGAGATCGCTGTTGCAGAATGCCGAACACGACGACACGTTCGCCCTGCTGACCGTTGGCACACGCGTCCGCCTCTTCCGCGAAGCGCCGGTGAAGGTCACCAGCGACAACATCCGCGAAGCATTGGCGTTCCTTGATGACACGCATCTGATCGGTGCCCTGAATCTCGAACAGGGCCTGACCGAAGCGGTGCCGTATCTGGCGGCAGGGGCGCAGCCGTATCTCGTGCACCTTGGCGGCGGAGTTGCCACGCTGGGCGAGCAACGTCCCGAGATGCTGGTGAAGATGCTGCCGACAGGTGCCAAGTATGTCGGCATTGCCGTGGGCAAGCGCTATTCGACAGCATTCATGAAGCCCGCCGCCGAGGCGACGGGCGGATTGCTGACGCAGATCAATCCCGATGAACCGGTTACGTGGCGAGGGTTCGAGGTGACCAGTGCGCTGAACACGCCGCGGTCGCTGGCGATGAACGCGGCAACGCCGCAAACGGCGATGTTGAGCATGTCCACCGCGGTGGCGCAGGGCGAGGAGTTCACCGCCGTGATGCGTGTGGATGGGGAGATGCCCACATCGGTCACCGTGCGCGGCATGCTGAACGGGGCACCGTTCGAGCGCGTACTGACGGTCGCCAACATCGTTGCGAATGTTGGCCATCTGCCGCGCACCTGGGCCAAGCTCGAAATTGATCGGCTGCTGGCCGAGAGTGCCACCAAGCACAAGGCGGCAATCATTGAACTGAGCAAGGCGATGTACGTGATGACGCCGTTCACGTCGCTCCTGGTGCTGGAAAACGAAGCGATGTACCGCGAGTTCAAGGTCGATCGCGGCCGCAAGGACCACTGGGCCTTGTACCGCTGCCCGGAGAAGATCCCGACCGTTTACATCCCCGACCCGCACGGCTGGGCCGACCGCAATGCTCCACAGTTCGTGGAACGGAAACCGCACGCGAATGTGGTGAAGAGGACGGTGATGGAACGACGATTCGACGGTTTCCTTTCGTTCGCGACGCCTGCTGACTTCGCTGGGCAAGACTGGTCGAAACTTGGAGCGGAGCAACGAGATGTACTCTCCAACATGACTCGGATGCGGTTTCGTGCCCAGAAATGGTCGAACATCACGGAAGCGAAAGAGACATGGAACTACGAGGCAGGCAACGACGTTCTAACGTTCGGACCACCGGTGGCCGGCCCTGATCAACTTGCGTTCCGCTCGGCGTCGCGGTCGCCCGTTCGGCCGATGATAATCGACGATACGCAGTCGATGCGATCGTTTGATGTAGAGGCCCCCAGCGTTGAGAGTGAAGCAACGGGCCTGCCCGACATGGAGACGGACTTTGCGTCACAAACCTCCAACCTTGGCACGCTGTTCGATCCCATTGCACCTGCGGATTTTCAGGCGTTTGACCGAGGGCACGCCCATACAATTCAATCCGAATGGGTGTTGGGTTTCAGGACTTCCGTAGACTTTCGCTCAAAGGGCAAATCTCCATTCCCTCGACTTAACCGTCCCGTAGTCGATGGGTTATTCATGACAGTTCCCGAACCCGGCCTGCCGTTCCCGAGCAATCCCGACGGACCCTGCCATCTCGGTGACGACGGTAGCTTCTCCGGTATCGTTCGCGAGCCGCAGTACTACCGGCGGCCTCGCTACGAGCCGAAACTGCGACTGTTCACTGATCTTGCTTCGTACGCCCCGGGGATGACTTCACTGCCGGCGGACATCCAGGCGGTTGTCGAAGCCGAGGCGATGCCGCGTTCGGGGCAATCCCGTGGCGAGATCGACCCCGCCGCGCGGGAACTGATCAACAGTTCGCGTTCGACGACTTGGCGAGGGCTGACTGACAAGGATGCGACCGGTCGAGACTACACGATCCACTTTGACGGTCAGGGTCGCTATGCCTGGACTCGCCGGGTGTCGTTTGGCCTCGTCGAACAGGTCGTCTGCGATGGATTGACGATTCTGCATCTGTATCCCGAACTCGGCATCGGCGCGAAGCGTGCTGTCAGCCGATTTCACCGGGCCGAGTGGGCAGGCCGGATGATCGATCAACTGCCGCCGGCCGACGATCTGAACTTCGGCCACGACGTTCGGCGTATCAACGAGCGCACCGTGGCGATCGTGCCGCATCGCACCGAAGAACAATCGACATGGACCGAAACGCATCTGCGGTTCGATAGTAACCGCCTCGTCGAACGGCGTTGGATCAGCATGCCGGCCCGCAAGGAACTGGCCCGCGAGACGTACGCCGCCAACGACACCGTCGAATCGTTTGGCGGCGATGGCAAGAAGATCGCGACCGTGAAGCGGCCGATCACAGCGGCTAACGCACCGAACCTGACGCCCGATCAAACAACATTGGTCGTGTTGCCGTTACCGCTGCGCTCGCGGCAGGTCGTCTACAAGAAGCTGGGGCTGGATCCTGACTTCAATCTGCTTGATCAGCCGAATCGCGAGTTTGACTACCTGACGCCCGAGCGGTCGCTGGAACTGTTGGCTGCCGAGTTTGGTTCAAACGACGGTTCCCGTGCCGACGATGTCTGGTTCCATCGCTTCCACAAGAAGGGCGATCGGCGGTTCGGCTTCCTGACGCTCATCAAGTCGGCCGGGTACGACCCCAGCCGTCGCGATGCCTTCCCGGCCATACGCGATGCGATGCTGGCCGACGCGAAGTTCGCCTCGTTGGGCCGATACCTGACACTGGCGACCGACCGGCATGCCGACTACTGGCAGCGGTTGACCGGAATCTACAAGCCAGTTGGCGATGATTATGTCAGCAACCTGCTGACCTTCAGCGCGATCACCGCACGTTGGCGAAGCGACCTGATCCGTCATCCGCTGTTGGGTGCGCGGGCGGAAGAAGTCGACCGGGCGCTGGCGTTCGCGGTGCGCAACAAAGATAACGCGTGGGGCTGGTGCGTGTTGGATCTGCTCAGTGACAAAGGCCAGGGCGAGGCGTTTCATGCGAAGCTGTCGGCGGCTTGGCAGAAGATGGGTGACGGATACGTTGCCCGCTACGAAGTGGCCGACAACCTGTATCTGGCAGGTGAAAAGGCAAAGGCGCTCGGCCTGTTCCGCACGCTGTACGAAGAGACCCATAAGACCGGTGCCTTGCCGGCCCTCGATTCACGCTTCCGTCGTGCCTTCGATGACGGGGCCGAATGGCGATTGCTGTTCACCCGAGCGGCCGACGATGCAGTGAAGGCGGGTCGCGTCCACATCGTC
>JBBQII010000294.1:0-5618 GCA_038324795.1 Gemmatales bacterium | reverse complement strand
CATTCAGACTCTGGGTGATTCGCGCCCTCTCATCAACCTGAACCCGAAGAAGGCTCTCACCGAAGGGCATGTGCTGATCGTTCCCCCGGCCTGCTTCCACGAACCGACCGATGAAGGTGGCTGCACGTTCGAGGGGAAGACTTATCCCTCGCGGCAGTTCAAGAACCCGGTGACCGGGGCGGCGATGCTGAAGATCGGCGGCCTGATCCGCGGCAGCAAGGACTGCGGCTGGACCCTGGATGTAGTGGGCCGTTACTTCGCGGTGACCACGCCGGAGGAGAAGACGCCGAAAGGTACGCTGCGCTGGTACGAGATCTGCGCCTTCCGCGAGAATACGGACGGCACGAAGGAGATCGAGATCCGCCGCTACTGGTGGGGCGCGAAGAATGCCGGCAGTCCGACGCTGTATTCGCCCGACAGCTATTCGCGTGACGGGCATTTGAAGCCGTTGACCTATGTGATTGCTCCGGGGACGTACGTCAACGATGTGTCGCGCGCGTTGCCTGGCGGCGATCGCGGCGGCCAACGCACGCTGGGGTTGGCCCCGACGCCCGATGCGGGCAAGGCGTTCGACTTCGCGGATGGCGATGCGGTCGAGCAGGCGATCGGGCCCGACCCGTTCAAGCCGCAGGTGATGCGTGCCTGGATGTGGGAAGACGTGCCGGGCATGTGGCCGTCGAGCGCGTATGACGTGCGCAACCTGGGGGCGGCGTCGCGCTACTCGGTGATGACGATCGGCGGCGGGGCGGTCACGCTCGCGGAATCGGAGATGCGCCAGCAGAAGAAGCCGGCATGGGACAACGTCTTCGTCGTCGATACGGCCGCGACGGTCGGCCTGAACCTGAAGGGCGACTTCGCCGATGCGGGCATCAAGTTCCATCAACCGGGGGCCGATGCCGCCATCAAGTGGCACTACGGCAAGGCGGAAGGTGCCGCGGGCAAAGATGCGGCATTGACGGTGTCGCGCACGACCGGCGAACTGACCTTCAACGGGGAAGGCGTCCGCACGAACGGCCCCGTGGCCGACGTGAAGGGCCTGTCGGGCGACAAGACGCAAGCACGCAATCTGCGCGGCAAGAACCTGCCGGTGAAGGAGAAGGCAACCGAGTTCCGCGTGGCGTTCGCGCAGGCGGAAACCGACGGCGACTTCGCGGTGTTCATCGAGCAGACCTGGCTGACGAACCGGGCCGTCGTGGAGAAGACCCCCGACGGCTTCACCGTGACATTCGCCACACCGGCCCCCGCCGGGGCGAAGTTGGATTGGTTCATCATGAGGTGAGCGGGAACGTGCCCGCTACCGGCGTTCCGCGAGTTGTTCGAAGTACAGCTTGATGTACTGGGCGTACTCTTCGCCGTAGCGGGCTTTCATGTCGTTGATGATCTGCTGGCGGATGTCGCCGGGGAGATCGCCCCAGCGTTTGCCGGCGAACTTCGCTTCAATGTCCGGCGGCAGACGCGGGTCGGTGGGGTTCCGGGCGCTGCCGTCGTTGGCGGACTGGCCATTTGCACCCGGGGTGCCGTTCTTCGGCGGCTGGCCGACCTGGCGAGCGGCCTGGCTCAGTGCGCGAGCGGCCTGCTGCATCGCGTCGCTGGCCTGCTTCGGCTGGTTGCGGTCGAGTTCACGCGATGCCTGTGTCATCTGCTCGTGTGCGTCATCAAGTGATTGGCCCGCGGGCATGTTGGCTTTGTCGCTCATCGGGTCTTTGGGCATCGCGTTAGCCGCGTCGCGCAGTTTGTCGGCGGCCTGCTTCAACTCGTCGGCCGACTTGTCCTGAGTCTTTCGGGCGGCGTCACGCTCGTTGCGCATCGCCTGTTCGCGGGCCTGCTTCATCGCCTCGGCCGACTGCCCGGCATGCATCGCCCCCTCCTCGGCCTTGCCGCTCGCGGCGGCGTTGTCCTTCTTCATCTGCTGCGACATCTCGCGAAGTTGCTGCTTGAAGTCGTCAATCTGTTGCTGAAGCTGCTGCTGCCGGTCCATCTGCTGGCGGCGTGCGGCCTGATCGTTGCCGGCCAGTTCGCCAAGTTTGCGGTTGATCGCTTCCTGTCGTTTCGCGAGATCGCGTGCGGCTTGCCGGTGATCGGCATCGGCCTTGCCCTGGGCAACCTGTTCCAACTGCTGGGCGGTCTGCTGGCCGGCATCGCGCGCGGCATCGATCTGGCCCACCTTCAGCCGACCGGCGGCCTGCTTGGCGGCCCCTTCAGCCTGCTGCAGGGCCGGGCCTTCGCCCTTGTTGCCGGCCACTTTCGCAAGATCGCCGGCATCGCTGGCGATCTTCTCCTGTTCCTCGAGCAACTTGGCAAGCGGATTATCCTTCGGCAGTGGGCCTTCCTTGCCCAACTGTTCGTTGGAGCGGGCCAACTCATCGCGCAGCTTGCGTTGCGTCTCGGCCAGTCGGCGGGCCTCGTCGGCTTGCTGACGCTTGGGCACGCCGTCGGGGCCTTCGTCGTCGGCCTTGGCCATCGGCCGGACGGGCGGTGGCTGCTCGCGAAGCTTGTCGGCCAGGCGCTGCAGCGCGCCGGCGGCGTCGTTCTGCGCCTGGGCCTGTTGAATTGGATCCTTCGCCTGCTGGGCACGCGTCAGGGCATCAATCGCCTGCTGCTTTTCCTTCTGACCATCGTTGCCGGGGCGCAGGTGTCGGGCCTCGTCCTGCAGTTGCTGGGTGCGCCGGCGAAGGTCGCCGGAAGTGTCTTTCTTCTCTGCCAACCGGTCAGCGTCGTCGGCCTGCTGGCGCTGCTTCTTCGCCAGTCGATCGGCCTTGTCGGCTTCGCTGTCCCGGCCGTTGACATGGTCGGCCAGCCGTTGCAATGCCTCGGCCGCCTGCTCGGCACTGTCGGCCGCATCAGCGGGTTTCGATGCGTTCCCGGTCTTGCGGGTCAGCGCCAGCGCATCATCGCGCGTGGCGGGTGCTTCGGGGGCTGCCAACTTCTGCAGGTCGCCGGTCAGTTCCTGTTGAAGCTGCTTGAGTTCGCGAGTCTTCTTGTCGTCCGGCTGCTGCACATTGCGGCGAAGTTGCGCGGCCAGATCCTTCTGCCGTTTGGCAAGCCGGTCAGCCTGTTCGTCGGCCGGCGTCTGTCCGGCGATCGCCTGTTCGAGCCGTTCCAACTCGCGTCGGGCGGCCTGCTGCGAGGCCCCGACATCGCCGACCCGGCCGCTTTCCAGGTCTTGCTTCGCGCGTTCAAGAGCATCCGCGGCGCGCATCTGCCGGGGCTGATGGCCGGGCAGGTCGAGCTTCGCCAACTTGTCCGCGGTCTGCGCCTGGCGCTTGAGAACCTCGGCGGTTCGTCGTACCAGTTCCTGGCGGGTGGCGGCCGCGTCCGGGTCGTGGCGTTCCAGCAACCGGGCCGACTGTTCGACGAGGGTTGCGATGGCGTCCTGTTCCGAACGCAGTTTCGCGAGATCGCCTCGAGCGGCGGCCAGGCGTTTCTCCTGCGTGGGCAACTGCTCCGCCAGTTGTTTCAGTGCGTCGCCGGTCTTGCGCATCTGTTCGTCGGCCCCTGCAGCGTCCGACTTCATCAGGCGGTCGGCAGCGCCGTCGGCGGAATCGATCACGCCCTGACGCGTCGCTTCGTTCGGTTGCGGCACGGTCAGCCGCCTGGCGGCGTTGCGGATGGCCTGCTGTTGTTTCTCGAAGGCGTCGCGCCGTTCGCGCGGCAGTTGATCGAACGGCGTATCCTTGACGGCGGCCGTGATGTTCTGGCGCAGGTCGTCCTGCAGCCGGGCCAGTTGCCGGGCTGCCTCGCGCGGGTCGCTCATGCGGGCGACGGCCCCTTCGAGTGCCTGGGCCAGGCGATCCAGTTCGAAGGCCGCCTTCTCCTGCTGTTCGACTGCATCACCGGGCTGGCCGTTCTTCAGCGTATCGAAGGCCTTTTGAATCTCGTCCTGCTTCAACGGCGGAAGCTGCGCGGTGCGGGCCACGCTGCTGGTTCGGCGGGCCAGATCCTCCGCTTGCGTCACCAGATCCTGCTGACGGCGGAGCAGGGCGGCGTGCCGTTCTTCATGAGTCCGCTGTTCGGTGTTCTTCATCGCCTGGGTCAGGTCGCGCACGTCCTGTTCCGTCTGGCGGGCGGTGTCGACCGACTTGTCGAACTGCTTTTGCTGCATCGCCCGCAGAGCTTCGCGAAGCGGTTCACTGTCCTGCTGAAGCTGGCGGAGCTTCTCGTCGAGTTCCTTCTGCTTCTGTTGAAGGACAGCGCGCTCGGCTTCATCGGCCTTGGCAACGCGCTCTGAGAGATCGCGTTGTTGCTCAGCCAAGTCGTCGAGTTTCTGTGTGTCGAGCCGCTGCCGGGCCAGTTGTTCGTTGAGCTTCAGCAGCTGCGCCAGCTTGCGTTCAGCTTCCCGCAGCCCGGCCTGGGCGCTTTCGAGGTTGCCGGTGCGCGGCTGCTGGGCGGTGTCGCGCGCGGCCTGTTTGAGCGATGCGCTGGCGGGGCGCACGTCGGCCTGCGCGGTTTCGCTGATCGCCTGGCCCAGCGAACTTAGTTCGGCGACTCGGGCGATATCGCGGGCCAGTTCGTCCATCAGTTCGGCGGTGTCCTGCACATCGCTGCGGAGTTCGTCGAGCCGGTCGATCTGTTCGAATCGCAAAACGGGGCGCAGCACGCTCTCGGCCTTCATCGCCTGGGCGACCTTCGCTTCGGTGTTCAGCCGGGCGCGGATCGCCTTCAACCGTTCGTCGATCTCCGCTTTCTGAGAGGCGATTTCCTGTTCCTTCAGCGGAGCGGCCTGCGCGTCGAGCTTCAGTTCACTCCATTGATTCTCCGCGGGAAACCATGTCGTTTGCGGCTTCAGGTTCACTTCGGGAACATCGCGGTTGTCCGTGACGGCGAGTCGCATGGCGATGTCGTCGCCCTGCTTGGCGATGCCGGTCAGGTCGAGCGTGTATCGGCCATTGGCTTTCGTGGTTCCGAGTCCACGGACCGGGACGTCGACGAACCGGATCGGTTCGCGGTTGACGCGCAGTTCCAGCTGTACCTTGCTGATGCCCACGTCATCGCCGGCGGTGATGTCGATGGCCGGCTTCTCGTCCGGGCGCATGCGCCGCAGCTGCGACGTCAGCCCGGCCACGCGCTCGATGCGCGGCGGCTGATCGATGGCCACACGCAGATGCATGTCGCGGAAGCGGGACTTCAGCTTGTCGACTTCCGCATGCAGCGACAGCGTGCCCGATGCGGTCGCCGGCACCGTGACCGCGGCACCGGACACGGGAACATTGATGCGGACGGACTTGCCGGCTTCGGGCTTCCACTCGAACCATGCGGAAGTCGGCATGCGGCTGAAGGTTGGCTCGATGATGATCCGGCCATGCTGCAGGACTGACAGATCGGCAAGACCATCGGCCGGGGCGGGCATGTCGCCGGGGCGGCGGGCGTAGGCGGGCGGCTCGACGAGCACACGGGCCGATTCGAGCCGGACCGGGTCGATGACAGTGACATGGTGCCAGTCGCTGGCGGCATCGCCGGCGCGGACCTGATAATCGAAGTCGGTTTCGAGCGGGCCGAGCGTCAGGTACAGTTCGCGCTTATCGCGTTCGCTGTTCATGACCAGCGAGCGGGTGCCGGCATTGTCGCGAATCAGTACGGTGCCGATGGTCGGCAGCGGCGCATCGGGGCGCGTGGGTTCG
>JBBQII010000293.1:0-5643 GCA_038324795.1 Gemmatales bacterium | reverse complement strand
TCGGCGGACGATGGCGATCCAACTCATTGGATGATTCGCGGAATTGACGACCGCTTAGTGCCTCGACAAGCAGTCGGGGCATGACATGAAGAAGCAGGACGAGCCAGTTGAAGATGACGAATGTGTACTGCGACTCATCTGGTGGTCGTTCTTGGTGTATGACGACAAAGGACTGGCGAGGATTGCTCCCGCAGCATTCAAGCCGAAGAAGAATGAGATCGAAGGCATCTCCGTTTTTCGAGAGGCCTGCCTGGATTCGCCGGATCAAGTACTCGAAGTGATTTCGCCAGAAAAACGAAGTCTCTATGCAATCGCACGATTAAAGGTCGCGGATCTGCTCGCCCTCGGTTTGTCAGTGAAGCCTGATCCGATTCAGCGTGTCAGCGGACATGCGGTGATTCCCGAGCTATCGATTTCCATCCAGATGGACGAAACCGGCAAATGGACCGATATGCAGAAGCGACTTGCCGTCCTGGCGTTCAACTCGCTGGAACGCCTGCCGACAGACTTCAGTTAGATGGATACAGTAGAAGAATAACTCGACCCGAATCAGCGCAGGGGCTACTAGTGCTCTGTCACACCTCGAATGATTTGTAGCCGCACTCGCCAGAGTGCGGGAAACCCGCGTTCTGGCGAACGCGGCTACTCCTCACTTCAGCTTTGACACTGCACTAGCTCGCGGAAGCGGCAATTACGGGAGCAAGCATTGCTGACGTGCTGCGTCAGCAACGCTGAAGTTGATAACAGGCGGATGACACAGGTGTCTCCCGAAGAGGCTGAATATGTGGACCACGCTGGAACCGGAAATCGTCGCCCGCTTGCCGCGGCCTGCCATGAACGGCACTGCGACAGCCTCGCCGTCATCCGAAACAGTTGAAATTGCCGAAGGATGGGAAGCTTGCATCGACAAGCTGCTCGAGTATCGCAGATATGAACCTGACTGGGACGGCCTGAAGACGCCACCGCCCGATCCGGAAACGGTTGACAGCGCCATCATTCTCGCTGTGCTGTTGCGTCAGTCCCGGTTCAATCCCCCGTCATGGACTGTTCCGGGATTCGACGGCTCGGTGGGATTTGAGTGGCAATGGCCGGACAAGACCATCCTCGAAGTAGATGTGGTTGAGCCCTTTGTCGCAGATCTTTTTCTGCATACTCCCGATCGGGAAACCGAGCATTGGCGGCTGAAGGGCTCGCGCTCCGGATTCGAGAGTGCGGCACCTGCAGGGGCTGATCAATGATCGGCGAAAATGAGCCCATTTCGCCCGATGAGTTTATACTCCGTATGGTTTGGCGTGATTTCTACCGAAAGGAGTTGGCTTGCCCTGTTTTGGCTCGCGCATTTAAACCCCGTGAAGACGAAATTGATGGTATCTCCCTGTTTCGCGAAGGTTGTTTGCGAATGCCGGAGGATGCGCTTTCCGTATTTGTTCCGGAGAAGAGATCCGGCTACGCGATATGCCGACTATCCGTTGCGGAAGTGACCAGTCTGGGCTTATCTGTTCGTCCAGCAACAATTATTGGTGTGGCGGGTCATGTGGTGATATCGGAATTGAATACGGCAAGTGTCGCAGAGGAGCCCAGGCGCTGGCGCAACATTCAGGTGAAACCGGCCGATCTCGCCAGCAAAGGAATCATTCGATTGCCGATATTTGAGTAACCTCACGAAAGAATCAGATAGCTATAACCATGCCAAAAAAATCCATCACCCATCTCACCCCCGCTGACCTCAAGGGCAAGCGTGTCCTGATTCGGGTGGACTTCAATCTGCCGCTCGACAAGAAGACCGGAGCAATCGCCAACGATCGCCGGATACGGGGGGCGCTGCCGACGATCAATCACCTGCTCGATGCCGGGGCGTCGGTTATTGCCATGAGCCATCTCGGTCGGCCCAGCGGCGACCCGGCCAAGGACGCGCTGTTGAAGATGGACAAAGTGGCTGAGCGCTTCAGCGAACTGCTCGGCCGGCCTGTCAAGAAGGCAGCGGACACGGTCGTCGGGCCCGAGGTGGCCGCCGCGGCTGCCGCGTTGAAGCCGGGCGAAGTGCTGATGCTCGAAAACCTGCGATTCGATCCGCGTGAGCAGAAGAACGACGCGGAGTTCGCGAAGGCGATCGCCGCGCTGGGCGACGTCTACGTCAACGACGCGTTTGGTACCTGCCAGAACGACAAGGATGCCTCGATGGTCGCCGTCCCGGCCGCGATGGCCGGCAAGCCGCGCGTGCTGGGGTTCCTGGTCGAGAAGGAGCTGAAGGTCATCGATAGCCTGATGTTGTCGCCCAAACGCCCGCTGCTGAGCATCATGGGCGGTGCCAAGGTGTCGGACAAGATCGCCTTCATCAACAAGCTGCTCGAGAAGGTCGATCACCTGCTCATCGGCGGCAAGATGACCTACACATTCCTGAAGGCCCAGGGCATCGATGTCGGCAGCACTCGAGTGCCGGATGAAGAGGTTGAGGCGGCAAAGCCCCTGCTGAAGTTCGTGGGCAGCAAGATCACGCTCCCCGTTGACTCCCTCTGTGCGAAATGCGACGATCTGGCCGTGACCGTTGTGGCCGAGGGGCCGATCCCGGCCGGTTACGAAGGCGTTGATATCGGCCCGAAGACGCGAACGCTGTACGCGGCAAAGATTGCCGCCGCCGGCACGGTGATCTGGAACGGCCCGGTCGGCTGGTTCGAACAGCCCGCGTTTGCCGAAGGCACGAAGGCCGTGGCCGCGGCCATGGCATCAAGCAGCGCGGTGACCGTCGTCGGCGGCGGCGAGACGGCCGAAGCGGTCGAGAAGTTCGGCCACGACCAGGCCATCACCCACGTCTCGACAGGCGGCGGCGCATTCCTCGCTTACGTGGAAGGCAAGGACTTTCAGTCGTTGAAGCAGATTGATTGATTAGTCATTAGTCATTGGTCGTTGACGGTTCGTGATGACTAATGACCAATGACTAATGACTAATGACTAATGACTAATGACAAAGGACAAAGGACAAAGGACCAACGTTGATGAGCACCCGGCCGAAGATGAAGCCGAAGAAGGGCATTCCTGAAGGGTTGTGGATCCATTGCCCAAAGTGTAAGGCGACGATCTTCCGTAAGGAAGCGGAGTCACGGCTCAACGTCTGTCCCGAGTGCAGCCACCATTTCTATGTCTCGGCCCGGGAACGCATCAACCAATTGCTGGATGCGGACAGCTTTGAGGAATGGTTTACCGACATCCGTCCATGCGATCCGTTGGGGTTCAAGGACCGGTTGCCATATTCAAAGCGCATCGAAGACGAACAAGCCAAGACCGGCTTGCCGGATGCTGCGGTGGTTGGCCGGGGGTTCATCCGCGGTCGACCGGTTGTGCTGGGCATCACCGACTTCCAGTTCATGGCCGGCAGCATGGGCTCGGTGGTCGGCGAGAAATTGACGCGCGCGATCGAAGAAGCCACGCGGACATCGCTGCCCCTCATCATCGTCAGCGGTTCGGGCGGCGGGGCCCGCATGCAGGAGGGTATCCTCTCCCTGATGCAGATGGCGAAGGTTTCCTGCGCGTTGGCCCGGTATGACCAGCAGCGCGGCCTGTATGTCTCGATCCTGACACACCCGACGATGGGCGGCGTCGCTGCCAGCTGGGCCTTGCAGGGCGACTTCACCCTCGCTGAGCCTGCGGCCATGATCGGCTTCGCCGGGGCACGCACGATCTGGAATACAGTCCGCATCGAACTTCCCGAAGGATTCCAGACCAGCGAGTTCCTGTTGGAACACGGCTTTGTCGATCGCATTGTCGAACGGAAGAACTTGCGCACGGAAGTTGCACAGATCATCGATTACTGCGGACGCTGATTCAATTGCACGATGTCGTCGCCCACGACGACATGGAGACTGACGTGGGCCTTTTCGACGGGATCAAGAAGCTATTCGGCGGGGACGGCGGCAAGAAGCCCGCATCCGCTGGCAAGGCCCGCAAGGGGTCGGCCAACCGCGTCGACATCTCGAAGCGATTTGAACTTCGGGGCCGGACCGGCCAGGGGAGCATGTCCAAGGTCTATCAGGCCTATGACAGCAAACTCGGCCGTACCGTCTGCCTGAAGCTGCTCGATAAGGAAAAGACCCAGAAGTTCGAAGATCGCTTTAAAGTTCAGGGTCTGTCCAAGCCCGGCGAGGGCGACATTTCCATCGGCTTGAAGCATCCCCACGTGCTGACGACCTACGAGCATGGCGTGACCCTCAAAGGCGAACCGTTCCTTGTAATGGAATGGATCGAAGGTCTGGGCCTGAACTACCTGATCGAGACGCACAATGCCCAACTGAAGGGCAATCGTGTCGACTACCTGATGCAGTTGGCTGAAGCGATCATGTACCTGCACGGGCAAAAGTACCTGCACCGTGACCTGTGCCCCCGCAATATCATGGTCACTAAGGAAGGGGTGGTGAAGCTGATCGATTTCGGCCTGACCGTTCCATACACGCCCGACTACTGCAGGCCGGGCAACCGCACCGGCACGGCTGACTACCTGGCTCCCGAGATCATCAAGCGCATGACGACCGACCATCGTGTCGACATCTTCGCGCTGGGTGTGACGGCTTTCGAGGTGCTGACTGGCCATTTGCCGTGGGAGCGTTCCCTGTCTTCCGAGGAGACGCTGCGCCGGCATCTGAATACGCCGCCGCGCAACCCGAAAGAACTGAATCAGGAACTTGACGAAGAGATTTCGGCGGTGCTGCTGAAGGCGATCGAACGCGACCCGAAGGCGCGGTTCACTTCCGCAAGGGCGTTCAAGGAAGCGCTCGACAACCTGGACCGCAAGGATTACTGAGGTTCACGACTTGGGCTTTGGACGTTCGACGGTGATGCTGACTGGGTTCTTCGACCGGGCTTGCACCTGGGCCTTCAGTCCCGAGTGGGCAAACCGTTCATACTTCACATCTATGAGCCGTTCCGGCTTCTCGAACTGCGATGGCGGTTGAATTACGACCACGCCGTACTCGCCCGGCGGCAGTCCATCGTTCGGTTTGACAGTCATGATCTGAAATCGGCCGTCAGGGCCGATCTCGCCGCGACCGCTCAACAGATGGTCGGCTGACTCAAATTCGACGAAACCGCCCTTCAATTCAATGGCGGCAGTTCCCGTCTCGGCCCACACAACTTGCCCCTCGATCGGGTAGTAGCGCGGACCGCCACAGCCAAACAGGGTGGCGAGCGGCAGGGCGATGTAGAATGCGGATCGGCGCATGCCGGCCTCGGTTGATCAGAAATCGGGGATGGATTCGCCGTCATCGCGATCAGAAAGCAGGCCCAGTATGGTGCCGCCGAGTGAAGGCTGCAACCCTTTGACGCTGCCATCGGCAAACAGGAACTGGCACAGCCCGTTCGCGTGGTAGCTGCCAAACTGGATGTTGTACCCGTCATCCGGCGTCCGTGCGATTGTGTGGCCGTCGCTGGCGATGCGGGCGGCATTCTGGTTCGCCGGGTCACCGTTCCAGATCGAACCGTCGCCGGTACTCGTCTCGCCGAACTTTCCCTTACGGACATGCTTCTCGCCGATCATGATCGTCTGACTCAAGCCATCCCGAATGCTCTGGAACTTTGTCAGTGATTCAAACGATTGAATCTCGTTGCCGACGTTCTTGTACTTGGCAAGGATCATCGCACCATTGGCCAGAAGCG
>JBBQII010000292.1:0-5650 GCA_038324795.1 Gemmatales bacterium | reverse complement strand
GACCATCGTGCAGGCCGTGGCGCTGAAGTACTACCTGAAAGACACCCACAAGATCGAACCGGCTGCCGGCGGCGGTGGCGGTGGTGGCGTTGCGGCAGCAGCGGCTGCACCTGCCGAAAAGCCTGCTGAACAGACCGAATTCGAGGTCGTCCTCGAAGCCGGATTCGATGCGACCAAGAAGATCGCGATCATCAAGGTGGTTCGCGAACTGACAGGCCTGGGGCTGAAGGAAGCCAAGGACCTGGTCGAAGCCGCGCCGAAGTCAGTCAAGGAAGGCGTGGACAAGCCGACTGCCGAAAAGATGAAAAAGCAGCTCGAAGACGTCGGTGCCAAGGCTGGCATCAAGTAAGCTGGTTTTCAGGCCTTTTTCGCCCGGTCGAGACCCGATTAAGGGGTCGGCCGGGCGGGCGAAGGCAACAAATTCCGTGCCAAACCTATTGAAGGTTTGGTGTGGGACCCGTAGCATTCACCATAATCGGTGAATTTGACGCAGGCGGAGACCCCGCCTGCTTTTGTCGTTCGCGCTCGAGCGTTGTTCGTCAGGCGGGTTCCGCCGGGTGGATGACGATCAGGCCCGAAGCCATTGTACTCCTTCGGTGACAATGCGTGCCAAGCGATCGCAACCTCTTCGATTCGCACCTGACTATTGGTTTCGCCTGGGCAAGGTCGGCCGGCAGCAGCCGGTCCCGCTTACGTGCCCGCCCACTATCTCGGCTCATCACTCTTAATTGAATTCGTCATGAGACGCAAGCCCCGTTGCCGCGTAAGCCGGGCGTTGTCGTCGTGTGTCGTGTTCTGGAGAGAAGCAGCAATGCCGATCCCGGCCGTCCGTATCATCAAGCCGACCACCATCCGCAACTTCGGGCGCTTCGGCGATGCCGTTGAAGTACCGCCGTTGACCGACGTGCAGACTGAGTCGTACAAGAAGTTCCTGCAGCTTGAAGCCCCGCCCGAGGAGCGTGCCAACGCCGGCCTCGAAGGTGTGATGCAGGAAATCTTTCCGATCGAAAGCTACGATAAGAAGATCGCACTCGAGTATGTGAAGTACGAACTCGGCAAGCCGCGTTACGACCCCGACGAATGCCGGCAACTGCGGCTGACCTACGGTCGGCCGTTCAAGGTCTGGCTGCGTCTGCGCAAGACCGATGGCTCGGTCGTCGAAGAGGAAGTCTACCTCGGCGATATGCCGATCATGATCGGCGGCGGTGAGTTCATCATCAACGGGGCCGAGCGCGTTGTCGTCAGCCAGTTGCATCGCTCGCCGGGCGTCGATTTCGTGATGGAAATCGACGGCGACGCCAAGCTGCACTCATGCCGCATCATCCCCGAGCGCGGCTCGTGGATCGAAATCAACGTCACCAAGAAGGGGACGCTGGGCGTCCGCATCGATCAGTCGGGTAAGTTCAGCGCCATGACGCTGCTCCGCGCGATGGACGAGAAGTACTCGAAGAGCGCGGGCATCATCCGCGAGTTCTATACGAGCGAATCGCTGAAGCTGAAGTCGCCTGAAGTCCGCTCCCGCCTGGTCGGCGACCCGGATAAGGGCATTCTGCCGATGATCGCCGATGACGACGTCATCGACCCGGAAACCGGTGAAGTCTACCTTAACAGCGGCGACAGTTTCAGCCAGGGCTCGGTCGACAAGATCCTGCTGAGCAAGCTGAAAGAGGTGACCGGCCTCGCGCCGCCGCGCGATCCGCTCATTCTGTCGGCCATCGTCGAGGACGGCACCGAATCGCACGAAGAGGCCCTGCTGAAGATCTACCAGCGCCTCCGGCCGGGCAATCCGCCGCAACTCGAAAAGGCCCGCGAACTGTTCAAGGAAAAGTTCGCCGACGCCAACCGTTACCGCCTCGGCAAGGTCGGCCGCTTCCGCATCAATCGCAAGTTCGAGCAGGACCTGCCCGAATCCGAGATGACGCTGCGGGCGATGGACTTCGTCAACGCCATCAAGTACCTGCTGAAGCTGCGTGATCCGCAGAAGACGAAGGAAGAAGAAGCCCGTTTCCAGGTCGACGATATCGACCACCTGGGTAACCGCCGCCTGCGCACTATCGATGAACTGGCCGCGGATGAGCTTCGCAAGGGCTTCCTCAAGCTTCGCCGGACCGTGCAGGAGCGCATGGCCATCCGCGAACAGCAGGACATGAGCCCGCGCTCGCTGATCAATCCGAAGTCGGTCTCCGCCGCAATCGAGTACTTCTTCGGCCGCAGCGAACTGTCGCAGGTCGTCGATCAGACGAATCCGCTGGCACAGTTGACCCACGAGCGCCGCCTGTCGGCCCTCGGGCCGGGTGGCTTGAACCGCAAGCGTGCCGGCTTCGAAGTGCGCGACGTACATATTTCGCACTACGGCCGCATCTGCCCGATCGAGACGCCCGAAGGTACGAACATCGGCCTGATTTCGTCGCTGTCGATCTACGCACAGATCGACGAGTACGGCTTCCTGATCACGCCGTACCGCAAGGTGACGAACAAGAAGCTGACCGAGAGCATCGAGTGGCTGCGGGCCGACGAGGAAACGACCAAGACGATTGCCCCGGCCGATACGCCGGCCGAGAACCACAAGATCGAAGGCGATCGCGTGACCGGCCGTTACGGCGGCGACTTCAAGGCATTGAAGTCGGAGGACGTGGAGTTCCTCGACGTGTCGCCGAAGCAGATGGTCGGCGTGTCGGCGGGCTTGATCCCGTTTCTCGAACACGACGATGCCAACCGGGCGCTGATGGGCTCGAACATGCAGCGCCAGGCAGTGCCGCTGCTTGTGGCCGAGCCGCCGATCGTGGCGACAGGCCTGGAAATCGAAGTGGCCAAGCATTCGGGCATGTGCGTTCGCTCGGAGAAGCCCGGCATCATCACCTACGTTGATGGTCAGCGCATCCGTGTGGACGACAAGGAATACGTGCTGCGCAAGTTCACCGGCCTGAACGAGCGCACCTGTCTGAACCAGAAACCGATCGTCAGGATCGGCGACAAGGTGAAGAAGGGCCAGATCATCGCCGACGGAGCCGCGACGCAGAAGGGCGAACTGGCCTTGGGCCGGAACGTGCTGGTCGCGTTCATGTCGTGGGAAGGCTACAACTTCGAAGACGCGATCATCATCAGCGAACGGCTGGTGAAGAACGATACGTACACCTCGATCCACATCGAGGAGTTCGACATCGAAATCCGCGAGACGAAGCTCGGCCGCGAGGAATTCACTCGGGACATCCCGAACGTTTCGCCCAAGGCGCTGGCGAACCTTGATGAACACGGCATCGTCCAGGTGGGTACCTTCGTCCAGCCGGGTGATATCCTCGTCGGCAAGGTGTCGCCGAAGTCGCGCAGCGAACTGACGCCGGAAGAAAAGCTGCTGCACGCCATCTTCGGCCGTTCGGGCGAAGACGTGAAGAACGACAGCCTCGAAGTGCCGTCGGGCGTTGAAGGCATCGTCATCGACACGCAGCGTTTCAGTCGTCAGACCAGCATGACGGAAGAGGAAAAGAAGAGCGTTGCCAAGGAACGCCGGGACATCGAGGCCCGCTTCAACAAAATCATCGCCGACCAGTTCCGCACGTTCGTGAAGGAACTCGAAGTGGTGCTGGAGAAGAAAGATCTGAAGGATCCGCTGACCGGCAAGTCGCTGGCGAGTGACAAGGAAGACAAGGCGGTCGCCGAGCAGGCGGGCGGCTTCAAGATCGAGAATCTCGATGTGCGCAGCCCCGCCAAGCTCGACAAGATGCGCGAACTCTGGAAGAAGCACGGCGAACGCATCCAGGAATACGTCGAGGCACGCGAACGCAAGCTGAACTCGCTCAACCGCGGTGATGAACTGCAGTCGGGCGTGCAGCAGATGGTGAAGATCTACGTCGCGACCAAGCGGCAGATTTCGGTCGGCGACAAGATGGCCGGCCGGCACGGCAACAAGGGCGTGATCTCGAAGATCCTTCCCGAGGAGGACATGCCGTTTCTGCAGGACGGCACGCCGGTCGACATTCTGCTCAACCCGCTGGGCGTCCCCAGCCGTATGAACGTGGGCCAGATTCTCGAGACGCACCTCGGCTACGCCGCCGCCAAGCTCGGCTTCAAGGCGGTCACGCCGGTGTTCGACGGTGCTGAAGAGCAGGAAATCAAGAACGCGCTCAAGGAAGCCGGGTATTCCGAAACCGGCAAGAGCACGCTGTATGACGGCCGCACCGGCGAACGGTTCGACCAGCCGGTGACTGTCGGCTACATCTACATGCTCAAGCTGCATCACCTGGTCGACGACAAGGTGCATGCCCGGGCCACGGGCCCCTACTCGCTGATCACTCAGCAACCGTTGGGCGGCAAGGCCCGCTTCGGCGGCCAGCGCTTCGGTGAGATGGAAGTGTGGGCGCTGGAAGCGTACGGCGCGGCGTACATTCTGCAGGAACTGCTGACGGTGAAGTCCGACGACGTCGAAGGACGCACCAAGATCTACGAGTCGATGGTCAAGGGCGAGAACACCCTGGAAGCCGGCACCCCGGCCAGCTTCGATGTGCTCACGCACGAGATCCGCGGTTTGGGGCTGAACATGCAACTGGAGAAGAAGCGGGTGATTTAAGCGACTTGTTTCCGACCCAGCCCGCCCGGGGAAGTTCGCGACGCTGTTCGTCGTTTGATGGAGAAGGTCGATCCGATGGGGAGGCCGCTGACATGGCTCATGAAGTCATCAACTTGCCGCCGAATGAACCGGTTCCCGGCATGGTGTCGGCATCAGTCGGCGGCTCGACGACGTGGGATACCAGCAAGATCATCACCGATGATGGCAAGCCCGTGGATAACCAGTATGTCGAAAAACTGCTGCGGCTGCTGACCGAGCCCCTGTACAGCACGTGGGCTCCCGCCGACGGCCGTACGTTCAAGGCATGGTCCGACGTCGGCCTGTTTCACACGCCCTGCGAGCCGGCGTGGGCACCCGACATGATGTTGAGCATGGATGTACGCACCGACGTCGATATTACGGAACCGGATAATCGCAGCTATTTCGTCTGGATCATCGGCAAGGTTCCCGACGTGGTTGTCGAAGTCGTCTCGGATCGCCGGGGTAAGGAAGACACCGTGAAGATGGCGGCCTATGAGAAGCTCAGGATTCCGCATTACGTGATCTACGATTACCGCAAAAAGTTGAGCAAGACGGTGCTGCGAGTCTTCTCCCTGAAGGGCGAGAAGTACCAAGAGTCGAATCTGAGCGTCTTCCCGGAAGTCGGTTTGGGATTGAAGCTCTGGAAAGGGCGCTACGAAGGCGAAAAGGCGACTTGGCTGCGATGGCACTATCCGGATGGCAGTGTCGTCCTGAGCGGCGGCGAATCATCTGCTGCCGCCAGGCAGCAGGCGACCACGGCCGAGTTGCAAGCCGTCGCCGCCCGTCAGCAGGCGGAAGCTGCGCGTCAGCAGGCGGAAGCCGCCTGTCAGCAGGCGGAAGCCGCCCGGCAAGAGTTGGATATCGCAGGCCGTGAGCGCGATTCAGCCCGACGGGAAGCCGAGGACGCCCGGCAACAAGCCGCGGCCGCGGAGCAGGAAAAGCAGCGGTTACTCGAAAAACTTCGCCAGTTGGGCGTGTCCGAATAGAGTTGAGTCCAGACCGAATCCACCATGCCCGGTGATGATCGTTCTTTTGAAGGGGGATGGCACTGATGAGCACCAATGG
>JBBQII010000291.1:0-5658 GCA_038324795.1 Gemmatales bacterium | reverse complement strand
CCCACCATCGTCATCGCATCGCTGTGGTGGGTTCCGCAAAGCCTTTACCCACCCTACAACGCGGCAATGCCATGAGATTCACTGTTGTCGACATGGTAACTGGCTTAGCTCTGGGCAGCCTTCCGGCAGCGTCGCTTCTTCAACGACGAAGCTGACAAAGCCTTCGCGGCTGCGGAAATGCACGCGGCAACGGGCGCAGACGACGCGTGTGTCGTCCAGTTCGATCCGTGCTTCCCGATCGGGGTCGATGGGGCAGCGCAGGATTTCGAGATACTTTTCATCGATCATGACGGTATTTTAGTGAATCCGCCCATGCCCGGAGACCGCTTGTCATGATCTGCATCACGATCGCCCAGGAATCCCGCCATCTGCTGTTGGCCGACATGCTTAATGCCGCGGCGATGGGGGCCGATCTCGTCGAAGTACGTCTCGACTGTCTCGAGAACGCGCCGAACTTCAGCGATATGCTTTCCGCCAAGCGGCTGCCGATCTTGTTCAGTTGCCGTCGCCCGCAGGATGGCGGCAACTGGCAGGGGACTGAAGATGAGCGACTGGTGCTGCTGCGTCAGGCGATCATGAGCAAGGCCGACTACGTCGAGATCGAACACGACGTCGCGGACCAGATTCGGCCTTTCCCGGGTTGCAAACGCGTCATCTCCTACACGAACACGGAGAAGATGCCCTCGGCCATCAGCGACATCTACGACGACATGCTGACGCAGAAGCCGGACGTCATCAAGCTGACCGTCCGCGCCCGCACACCGGAAGAGGCGTGGCCGCTGGTGCAGATCCTCGGCAAGCCGAAGGTGCCGACCGTCGTTGTCGGACTGGGTCGCCAGGGCCTGATGCTGGCAGTGCTGGGCCGTAAGATCGGTGCCCCGTGGACCGCGGCCGCGTTGGAACGCGGCATGGAAGCATTCCCCGGGCAGCCGACCATAAGCGATCTGGTCGAGATCTACCGCTACCGCGATATCGGTAAGCCGACGCGGTTCGTCGGCATCGCCGGGCTGGGTGAGCGCGAGATGCTGGCTGCGGGCCTGATGAATGCCGTTTTCGTGAAAGAAAGTCGGCCGCAGCGCGTCCTGCCGATGCCCGTCGGCGACCTGAAGATGTTTCGCAAGATCATCGACATGGTCCGCCTGCAGGGGTGCGGCATCGACCTCGACTACTGCGAAAGCCTGCACGAGATCGCGTCGTTCGACGAGTCATCGCGCCCGCCGGTGCAGGCCGCCGACCTGCTGATGCCCGATGACGCGACCGGGTGGGTTGCCGGGAACACGCTGGGGAACTGGGCGGTCGCCGCACTGGAAGCACACTACCGGAAGCGCGATCCGGACAAGGCGCAGCCGCTCGACGGCCGCATTGCGATGCTCGCCGGTTGCGGCCCGCTGACGCGCATGCTGGCCGGGGCTCTCAAGAAGCGCGGCGCGGGTTTGGTGTTCGCCAGCCACGACCGCACCCTGGCAGCGCGCACCAGCCAGATCTTCGGCGGTCGGCAGGTACCGTGGGAAGGGATCTATTCCACCGTGCATGATCTGCTGATCGTCAGCCGCGACCCGGGGCAGGAGATCGATGGCGACGAACTGCCGATCCACCCCGGCTATCTGAAGCAATCGATGACCGTCCTCGACCTCAACGGCTGCCCGCGTGCCACGCCGTTCCTGAAGGAGGCCCGCCTGCGCGGCTGCTCGACCGTCTCCCCGGGCAGCGTGCTGATCGAACAGGTCCGCGAACACCTGCGCCGCATGGCCGACATTGATGTCGATGCCGAATTCCTGCACGAGACGTTGACACAGTGGGTCGTTGAAGGGGAAGATTAAGCAAGTACCGAGTTCCGAGATTCACAATGCCGTTACCCGATCATTTTCGACCGCCGCTCGCACCGCGTCGGCATCGGGAATCGTTTCATGCCAACTGGGCAGGTGCGATTGCCGATGCGTTGAATGAGGACCTTCCCGAAGGCTACTTCGCCGAGGAGAAAACTCATCAGGGCGCTCGCATCGAGATCGACATGGCCACGTTTCGCGATGACGAACCAGCTTCGGAAGGCGGCATCGCCCTGCAACCCACGCGGACGTGGGCCCCGCCGGAGGCACCCATTGTCCTCCCGGCCGCGATCCCGGACACATTTGAAGTCCTCGTCTTTCGCAGTGAAGGCGGCGCGGAACTGGTGGCCGCGATTGCACTGGTCAGCCCGGCCGACAAGGAACGCCCCGCCCATGTACGTGCGTTCGCCATCAAGGCGGCCAGTTATCCCGCGCAGGGCGTCAGTCTGATCGTGATCGACATTGTCAAGAAGCGGCATGGAAATCCGCACAACGAGATTGTCAAACTTCTGCATTATGACGAAGCATGCATGCCCGACGATTCCGGCCTGTATGCCGTGGCCTATCGTCCGATTGTTCGCGACGGCGCGGGACAGGTCGACGTCTGGCCGCTGGCGCTTGACACCGGGACGTGCCTGCGTATCGATCTCGAACAGACGTATACGGCCGCGTGCGAGCGCCGTCGGCTCAATTGAATGACGACCTGCCTCTCCAGAAACGGAACCCCCGATGCGTTGGTTTGTCCGCGGTGATGTTGACGGCTTCTTCGGTCTGGCGCTCGACAATCTCGTTCAACTGCTGCTGATTGTCGGGTTGTGCGGCGGTGTGCTGGGCTTCAGTGCCGACCTCATCTACGGGCACGTACTGCCCGGTGTCTGCGTCTCGCTATTGGTCGGCAACCTGTTCTACGCCTGGCAGGCGCGAGAGGTCGCGTTCCTCGAACGCCGTACCGACATCTGCGCCTTGCCCTACGGCATCAATACCGTCTCGCTGATCGCGCATGTCTTTCTGGTGATGCTGCCGGCCAAGCTGAACGCCATGAGTGCCGGGGCGCCCGCCGAGCAGGCATCGGTCATCGCGTGGCAGACGGGGCTTGTCGCCTGCTTCGGATCGGGGCTCATCGAGTTCTCCGGCGCGTTCTTCGCGCGCTACCTCCGGCAGATCACGCCGCGGGCCGCGCTGCTTTCCACGCTCAGCGGCATCGCGCTCGGCTTCATTGCCATGTCGTTTCTGTTCCGCATGTTCGCCCGCCCGATAATAGGATTGACGACACTCGCGGTCGTCCTGATCACGTACTTCGGGGGTGTCCGCTTCAAGATCGGCCTGCCGGGCGGGTTCATTGCCGTCGCGCTCGGCACCGGGCTGGCGTGGGCCACCGGGGTGGCCCCGTCGGCTGACGTCATTGTCGAGTCACCGCAGTTCCGCATTCCGGTCCCCGTGATCGGCGACCTGATGCAGGGGCTCGAACGCGGGGCATTCCTGCAGTACCTCTCGGTCATCGTGCCGATGGGATTGTTCAACTTGATCGGTTCGCTGCAGAATCTTGAATCGGCCGAGGCCGCGGGGGACAGGTACTCCGTTGCCCCGTCACTGGCGACGAACGGGCTGGGCAGCATCGCCGCCTGCATCTTCGGTTCGTGCTTCCCGACGACGATCTACATCGGCCATCCCGGTTGGAAAGCGATGGGCGCACGTACCGGTTACTCGATTTTGAACGCGGTGTTCTTCACGATTGTCTGCCTCGGGGGGTTGCTCAGCGCGATTGCGTGGGCGATTCCCGTCGATGCGGGGATGGCGATCGTGCTTTACATCGGCATCGTCATCACCGCGCAGGCGTTCCAGGCGACACCGCGCGAACATGCTCCTGCCGTGGTCGTCGGCTTGCTGCCGGGAGTGGCCGCGTGGGGAGTGCTGATGGCAACGCAGGCGCTGCAGGTGGCCGGGGTCGGCAGTCCCGACGGGCCGGCGTTCGACGGGAAACTCGTCCCGTTCTTTCAGCAGCGCGATACGTTCATCGATGGGGCGTTCGCGCTCGCGCAGGGGTTCATCTTCTCATCGATGATCCTGGCCGCGGCCACGGTGGCGATCATCGGGAAACGATTCCAACAGGCCGGCATCTGGTGTCTGGCGGCCGCCGTTCTGTCAGGGCTGGGGATGATGCACTCCTACACGTACACCCCCGGTGGACCCGCGATGGCAATGCTGCAACCCGCATGGCCGTTCGTGATCGGCTACAGCGTGATGGCCGTGTTCCTGTTCATCGCGCCGTACGTGACCGAACCGGGCGAAGGGCATTGAGAACGCAAAAAGGCGGGGCATATGCCCCGCCTCATGTCTTTCATTCCGCATTCCGAATTCCACATTCCACATTCGTCACCGTGCCTGCATCCACCCCTGCTGCGGCGGTTGAGCGCCGGAGCGGTTCATGAACATCGGCACCGGATCGGCCCCCTTCACGGCGGGTGCCGGAACAGGTGCCGGCGCGGCGATGACTGGGGCCTGCGTGGGAGCCGGTGCCGCCGGCATCGGTGCCCGGGCGATCGGTTGCGCCTGCTCGTAGCTCACGGTCTGGATCGCCAACCCTTCCGGGATACGGTCGAGCGGGGCGGCCTGATTGTTGATCGCCAGCCGGGCCGTCTCGTTGTTCGGGTCGACTTTCAGGGCCATTGCGTAGTGCTGCGTGGCCTGGTCGCGCTGGCCGTTGTGGTCCATCATTCGGCCGATCGCGACATGCGCATCCGCCGGGGCCATGCAGCGGTTCAGCCAGGCGGACGCTTCTTCGTAGCGCCCCGCACGGGCCAGCGCGAAGCCCAGCGCCTTGCGGTAGTCCTTGTTCACCGGGTCGATTTTCGTTGCCTGGTGGTAGCAGTTGATGGCCGCTTCGCGATCCTTCAGCGAATCAAGCGATTGGCCCATTTCACCCCGGATCTGGGCGTTGTTCGGGGCTTGCTTGGTCGCCTTCGTGTACCACTCGACGCAGCGGTCCTTTTCGTTCATCCCTTTGTAGGCACGCGCCATGCCCATCATCGCGTCGACGTTCTTCGCGTCCCGCTTCAGAACCTGCTGGTAGGTGGTGATCGCTTCCTGGCAGAGTTGATCGCGCTCGCGTGAATCGCGGTTGGGGCTGTTGGCTGCCTGCAAACGGACCGCGGCAAACGCGTTAAGCGTTTCGACCTTGACCGGACCCTTATCGAACCGGTCGTCGGACTTATTGGAGACAAGCGGCGGTTCGGCCGTGCTGCCATGCGATGGGACGCTCGGCGTGCTGTTCTTGTTGCGGGTATGCCCGCAACCGATCAGGCCGATCAGGACACCGCCAACAAGCAGTTTCTTCAGCCGACCTTCCATGGTCTTCTCCCCGAACGGGGAGAGAGTAGAGTGCGGGAAGGGCGGAGAGTCGTCGGTCTCCCTGCCCCTCCCGCGAATCTTACCCGGTCCCCGTCATTTGAATTCAGCGATGAAGCTACCCGATGCCTCACTCATTAAATCGCGCGAAAGATGCACGGGATGCCGTCTGTATCGACAGATCGATTGAACAGTCTCCAGCAAATCACGACAATCACTGGCCCGCGGCGTGCGGCCCCGATTGTAGTAGCGCTCGTAAAGGAAGTCGATCGCCTCGGGGCACGGGTTCATCCCCAGCTTGCGGGCGTAGTTGTTGAAGATCTTCTCGTACACTTCGCGGATGGGGGCCAGGATCCCCACCTTGTGCCGGATACGACGCAGGAACGCATCGTCAACAAGGTCTTTCGGGTCGAGATTGGTCGAGAAGATGATCAGCTGTTCGAACGGGACCTGGAACTTCTTGCCGTTCGAGACCGTGAGGAAGTCG
>JBBQII010000290.1:0-5669 GCA_038324795.1 Gemmatales bacterium | reverse complement strand
AGCATCAGATCGCGTTCGACGAAGTTCTCGCTCGAGATGTCCATCACCTTGACGACGGTGACAATCTTGCCGAGCTGCTTGCGGGCCTGATCGAGTTCGGAGTCATCGCCATGAACGACGAAAGTGACCCGCGAAAGGTCGGCAACTTCGGTTTCGCCGACGGCGAGACTGTCGATGTTGAAGTTGCGGGAGGCCAGCATGCCCGTGATGTGGGCGAGCACGCCGGGTTGATTCTGCACCAGGGCCGACAGCACATGTCGCATGAAAACTCGCTTCCTGAACGTCAAACAGACCAAGGGGAGGTCAGGTCATTATAACCCTGCCGACAGTTTCGGCGAGAAGCAGGTTCACGGGAGCAGGATGATCTTTGCTTTGGCCACCGCCGCGAGCGATTCGATCTTGCGGATCGCCTCGGCCCGATCCTTACCCGGCGCCAGGTTGGCGGTGATGATCACGCAACGTTCGCCATCTGCCCGGTCGATGCGGGCCGGCTCCAGGGTCATTTCGATCGTCACCAGGGAACCAAGGGGAAC
This sequence comes from Gemmatales bacterium, assembly GCA_038324795.1. Classification (GTDB taxonomy): domain Bacteria; phylum Planctomycetota; class Planctomycetia; order Gemmatales; family Gemmataceae; genus JAIOQJ01. Next base: position 5,136 of record JBBQII010000290.1, on the reverse strand, counting down.
CAGCTTGCCGTCGGACGACTTGACCGTCATGTCGCCGAACGGCTCACGATCGTGAGGGCGGAACTCGATCGGCACCGGCCGGTTGGGCAGTCCCGCCGTCATCAGTTGCATCGCATTTGTCACGTCCGCAAAGCCGATGCCGGCGGCCCTTGTCTTTTCCCGATCGATACGCATCTGCTGCTGCTGCACTTGCGGCGCGGTCAGGATCTCGGCATCCGTCAGTTCCGGAACGCCGGCCCGCAGTTGCTTCACCAGGGCGGCCGCCTTCTCCGGCCGATCGCTGCCCACCACGCCGAAGCGGATCGGCCAGCGCGGCTCGCGCCGGCCGGCGTTGGTTACACGAACACTTACATCCGGAGTGTCTTCGTCAACCTGGCGGACCGTATCGACCGCCCGTGACCGCGATTCGCCTGCGGGGAACGATGCGGTCAGGTACATCGGCAATTCGGGGGCGGCCTGCAGAACCAGCGTCGGCGGCAGGGAAGGAAACGCGGCCAACAGTTCGGCTTCGAACCGGTTCAATCTCAGCAGTTTCGCCAGCGGCAACGTCTCCTCCGGCGCGCGGGCCTCCAACAACAGTTCGTGCGCCGATGCAGGCAGCAGGATCGTCTCGGTCTCGGCCGACAGGCCCTTTTTCCACTCTTGCTGCAGCGCTTTGAGCTTCGCTTCGACCGCATTCAGGTCCTTCCCGTCATGCAGGTACAGCCCCACCGCCACGGCTGGCCCGCGGCCATATGTCGCCATACCGGACGGTTTGACCGATTCGCGAACATCGGCAACGTCGCGCAGCAACACCGGCGCGCCATCGCGATCCGCGATCTTCACTTCGCCGAGCTTATCCGCTGATGTGATGGCCGTCACGTCGCCCTTGCGTTCCAGTGGGGCGGCAAGGTCCGCCAGTTCGAGATTGCGAGCTTTTAACTTCTCCGCATTCAGCGTGATGACGAGCCGGGGCTTCACCTCACCGATCACTTCGACTGATTCCACCCCGGCGATGCGCTGCACCGCTTCGACAATCTCGAATCTCACGACCCGGCTCAAATAGGCAAGGTCCTGCCCGCCCGTGCTGCGCAGCACCAGCCAGACGTCGGGCAGCCGGTCCGTACGGCCGATGCGGACCACCGGAGGCTCGACCCCTTCCGGCAGCATCGGTGCCAGCCTGGCCATCGCTTCGGCGATCGACTGTCGAAACATGGCCGCGTCCGGCGTTGTGGCGGCGACGACCACTTCGCCCCGGCCCTCAAATGCCGCCGAGTGGGTGGCTTTCACCCCGTCGATCGATTTGAGCGCCGTGCTGATCGGCAGCAGGATCGTGTCGTCCATCAGGTCAGTCGATGTACCGGGACTGGCAATGCTTATCGTGAAAAATTCCGTTGTTGCCTCAACGGGCGGCTTGTCCGGCTCGGGCGGCTTCTTGTCGACGACCGGGGGGGCGGCCGGCTGCGTCGCGATCAGGAAGATGCCGACCGCGACAACGGCGAGGATGCCCGCCGTAACGGCCACGAAGCGCGTACTGAAATAATGACCATACTGGGACATGAGGGGGGTACTCTACTTGCGAATAGCCTTCTTCACCTTGCGCAGCATTGCAATGGTCTGCCGCAGCACGGGGACATTGTCAAACCATTTGGGGCTCAGGTCGCTGCGCGAACTTCGCTGCGTCCCGAGGTTCGGGGTCGTGACATGGCACGGAACATCGGGATTCTTCGTCAGGAAGAAGTGCAGGGCACCATCGGGGGACATCGGTCCGCCGTCGGGATGACCGGCCGGTCGCGTCAGAATCTGTTCGAAGAACTCCGCGAAACGGGCAATGTACTTGCCGTTGACGGCGTAGAAGTGCGCGAGCATTACCCCCTGATCGTAGGGGCGCAGACGGGTCGGCCGATCGGCCGGCTCTTCGAGCAAGTGCCCGAAATAGACGATTCCCCAATCGAGGGCCTGCAGCTGCGTGACCAGTTCGGCTTCATCGGTCTTGAAGCGTGGGGCAATGCACAAGTCGTCTTCCATTACCAGCACGTTGCGGGCGTTGGCGTCGCGCGCCCGCTGCAGCACGCCCATGTGGCTGCGGAAACAACCGTGGTAACCCGCATTGGGAAAGCCGCACGCCTCGCTGACCCGGACGGCGGGGAAGAACTCGATCCGCCCCGGTTCGGGGAGCAAATCGCCTTTTTCGAGTTCGAGCATCATCTCGGCGCGGCGGTCGGTGCGCTCGGCCAGGTTGATGACGTAGGCCTTGTCGAAGTAGTCGCGGAATTTCATCGTGGCTCGGCAGCGTCAGAGTGCGATCATTACACCCCGCTTAGTGTAGCATTCGCGATGCCTTTCGACGGCATTCACGGGCCAACACTGCCATTGAGGTCTTTGCGCGTCTGTTCCAGCGAGTTGATGACGGACCGCACTTCCGGGGTGTCGGCCCATTTGTCTTTCGCCTTCGTCCGCAGCCAGTCGACCAGTTCCATGCTGCTGTCGCGGATGTCGAGCAGGTTGCCGCGATCGGTGCCGCCGGCCCCGATCTGCTGATGGGCCGCGCGCAGGCTGGGGGCCAGCCCCTGCCGCAGCACGGTGTCAAGGTGGCTGCCGAGTTCCGCAATCCGCGTGGCGTCGCTGTCGCCGGCGGCGTGATCGAGGTCACGCTGCAGCTGCATGGCAACTTTGCGATACGAGCGTGCACGGGCGACGTAGTCGTTGGAACGGGAGATCTCGAGGCTGCTGTCAACCAGCGCGGCCACTGTCGCGCGATTGCGCTGGAACAACTGCTGCTGCTGGGCGGCGGTCAGCGGCGGCTTGGTCCCTTGCGCCCCGGCGAATGCGGCCAGCATGGCAAAGACAACGAGTGTGGTCCCGGTACGAATCACGACAGCGCCTCCCGGATCAGGCGTTGCAGCGTGCGATTCACATCGCGGGCGGTGCCGGCGGCTTCACGCAGCGCGGCGGCGGAATGCTCGGGCGATTCCGTCGCCATCTGCTCCGCCTTCTGGCTGGCAGTCGTCAGGCTCGCGGCCACCTTGCTCAGCACCATTTCCTTCTGCGTGCGTTCGACCAGCGGGGCCTGCTCGGCCAGCCCGCGAACAACTCTCTGGTACATCTCGCGCAGGGCGTTCATGTTGTCGCCCGATGCGTCCGCCCGGGCGATCCCGCGCATCTCGACGTTCAGTTCGTCCGCCACGCGGGCCAGCACCTGAACGCGCTCGGCGGGAGTCCGGGACCCGGCCAATTCGACGTTCAACTGCACCAGGTGATCAAGCAACGGGTCGGCGGGGGATGATGGCTTCACTGGAGCCGGGCCGCTGCGCAGGCTGTACCAGGCAACCACGCCGATCAGCAGTGTCGCGGCCACGAGACCGGCCGGCCACATCTTTGAAGCGGAGAACGTCAGCCGCCGACGCTGCCGTCGCTGAACGGGGGCAGGCGTTTCACGCGGTGGCGGGACAACGATGTCGATGGCAGGCAGCTCAAGAACCGGTACATCGGCCACGCGGGCGGGGATCGGGACCTGCGGAATCACTGCCGGCAGCATCTTGATCTGTTCAATGATTCCGAAACGGGCCATCTCATTGCCGGCGGGGACCGGCAGACGGGTCAACGCCCCTTCGAGAGCCTGGGCGGTCTTCAGCCATTCCTTGCAGCCGGCGCAGTCGCGCACATGCTGGGCCAGACTGGCGGGAAGCCGCCTCGGGTCGGAAAGGGCCAGAATTCGGTTTCGGACAGGTTGACAGTTCATGGTTGTTTGCGGTCGCCTCCGCGAGCCGGCGGAAGCATTTCGGGTTCGAGGATACTCATCAACTTCTGCCGGGCTTTGAACACGCGCCACCGGGCAGTCTCTTCGGTAATCGCCAGAATCTCGGCCATCTCGCGGAAGGACAACTCTCCTTCTGTACGCAGCGTGATGGCCGTCCGGAAGTCGAGCGGCAATTTGCTCACGGCATCGGCGATCTGCGCGAGTGCTTCACGGCTCAGCGCACTGGCTTCGGGCCCGGCATCCTCGTCCGGCCAATCGGTGGGGAACGGCTGTCTGCGGTTCTTCCCCGACCGATGCAGGTTGGCGAAGTTGTTGTGCGCGATCCGAAACAGCCATGCCCGCAGATTGCTGCCCGCCTGAAAGCGGCCGATGGCGGCAAACGCTTTCAGAAAGGTCTCCTGCGCGAGGTCTTCCGCGGTGTGGCTGTCACGAGTCAGGTGACACAGCCAACGGTACAACCGGTCCCAATAGCGTTCCACCAGGCTGGCGAAGGCCTGCCGGTTACCGGCTTGCGCATCGCGAATCAGCCCCGCTTCATCGCCGGGGGAGAGACCAGCCGGGGAAGACACAGTCAGTTGGCCCAACATTCCTGCTTACCGTTCGGGCCTCGGAACTTCCCGAAGCCGCTTCCTTTCAGCGTAACCGCCGGGCAATCCCGCTGTCCAGCGAATCCACGAGCCGACGGGGGCTATTTCAGCAGTGTTCCGCCAGTACAACACGCGTGACTGGATGACGTTGGCGGATTTTTACCCCGGAATGCTGCCTGTGCACAATTACAATGACCCGATGCGAGTGGATGAGTGTCATTCCCCATCTTTTATCCCAGGAACATTCCCATGGCCGTCGCGTCACCTGCCAAGCACGAAGCCAACCGCAAGTTCTACGATCGCATCAGTGATGCTTACGACTTCATCGCCGACTCCAACGAGAAGCAGGCCCGGCAGCTCGGCGTCGCCGCCCTCGAACTGAAACCCGGCGAGTCAGTGCTGGAACTCGGCTTCGGCACCGGCAATGAAGTGATCGATCTGGCGCGGCTGGTCGGCAAAGGGGGCGTTGTGGCCGGGGTCGACATTTCCTCGGGCATGCTGGCGGTCGCGCAGCGGAAGCTGGCCACGGCCGGCTTGGAAGCGAAGATCGACCTGCGCGTGGCCGACGCCCGGCAGCTGCCGTTCCCGGACGCATCATTCGATGCCGTCTACTGCAGTTTCACCCTGGAACTGTTCGCCGATGAGGAGATCCCCGCCGTCGTCCGCGAGGTCCGGCGCGTGGTGAAGCCGACGGGCCGATTCAGTGTCGTCGCGATGGCGAAGCCGAAGGCAGGCACCCACGTCAGCTTCCTGGAGAAGACTTACGTCTGGATGCACCACCACTTCCCGCACATTGTCGATTGTCATCCG
>JBBQII010000289.1:0-5672 GCA_038324795.1 Gemmatales bacterium | reverse complement strand
CTGATGCCCGGCGGCAGATTGCTCGCCTTCGACCAGGCCGGGTGCAGCTTCAACCGTGCGGCGTACTCGGTCGACAGCCGGTCGGCCACGATGCCGCGCTTGATCAACTCCGTTTCCGGCACTTCGCCCAGGTCTTTCGTGTCGACGATCCATTTGTCGAGGGCACCGCGCAGTTCCTTCAACTTCGCCTCGTGCTCCGCTTTCCCGGCCAGGTTGTTGATCTCGTGCGGGTCGGCCTCGGTGTCGTACAGTTCTTCTTTCGGCTTGGTCGGCGCGAACCAGAGCTTCTGGACATCATTGAGTTTGCCTTCCGCGTTCAACTTGCGCATCACCTGCAGCGTCGGCATCATGTCCATGTAGTCGATGTACTGCGAGTTCGGCAACTCGGGGTAGAAGTTGCGCATGTACTTGAATCGTTTGTCGCGCACGGCACGGACACGGTCAAAGGTTTCGTCCATCCGATCGCGCGCGGCATAGACGTAGGGTCGTTCCTTGAAGTTGTCGCCGAACATCGGCTGGCCCTGCATGCGCTCTGGAATCGGGGCTCCGGCAATCGACAGGAACGTCGGTGCGAGGTCGACGAAGGCTGTCAGGTCTTCACGCACCGTTCCCGGCTTGATCACGCCCGGCCAGCGCACCAGGAACGGCACGCGGATGCCGCTGTCGTACAGAAATCGCTTGCCGCGAGTCATACCCCAGCCGTGGTCACCGAAGAAGAAAACGACGGTATTGTCGGCCAGTTTCTTCTCGTCAAGGAACTTCAGCACATCGCCCACCTGGTAGTCCATTGCCGTGATGTTCTCGTGGTACGTGGTCACGTCGCGGCGCACCTCGGGAGCGTCCGGGTAGTACGGCGGCAGCATTACCTTGGCCGGGTCCCGTCGTTGCTCCGGAGTAAGTCGGGCGGTGTTCTTCCCGTACTGCGCCTTGGGTGCCCGGATCTGGCTTTCATGAGTGACCGTGAAGTTGATGTACGCGAAGAACGGCTCCTGCGGCGGGTTCTTCAGCCAGTCCTGCGTGCTGCCGATCGCCCCTTTGGGCACCGCGAAGTTGAAGTCGGTCTTGCCGGGAAAGTAAACGCGATAGCCGGCATCCATCAGTTCCTGCGTGTACAACTTCGGCGGTTTCAGCAGCGTCGAACGCATGTGGTGGCTGCCCAGCGTGGTCGGGTACATGCCGGTGATCATGCCCGACCGGGTGGGCGCGCAGACGGGGGCATGTGAAAAGCAGCGCGTGAAGCGTGCCCCCTGCGCGGCGAACTTGTCCAGGTTCGGCGTGATCGCGTCCTTGTCGCCGTAGCAGCCGAGATTGGGCGAGATGTCCTCGGCACCGATCAGGACGATGTTCCATCTTTTCGGTGCGTCCGCCGCGGAGGCGGACAGCGCGATGGCGAATAGTGCGAGCGCGGAGAGTAATCGCATGAGTGTTCCCATGATGTCAATCGAAGGTGCATCGCGTTGGGATGCACGCTAAACGTTGTCTACTTCTTACCCCAATCAGGGTTCCATTCGTCCTGCATCAACTTCGTCAGCCGTGTGACCCTCTCTGCGTTGCCGAGCGCGAGGTTCTTCTTCTCGTGCGGGTCATCTTTCATGTCGAACAGCTCGGGTTCCACGGTCTTGCCGCCGACGGGGAGGATCAATTTCCAATCGCCCTCGCGCACCCAGCGGTGCGTGAGATTCACGGCCGGGTTGTCGAGCTTCAACGCGGTGTGAATGTAGATCTCGCCGAAGACGGCGCTGCGTTTGAGGGGGCCTTTTCCTGATGCAACATCGAGCAAGGAAACACCGGACATTTCTTTGGGGATGGCGACGCCGGAAGCGGCGAGGAGGGTGGGGGCGATGTCCACCGTGGAAACCAGATCGCGGTATTCACCCGCCTTCGTGTGACCGGGCCAGCGGATGATTAACGGAGTACGCACACCGCCATCGTATGCGGTGTTCTTACTTCGCGTCAGAAACTGGTCGCCCGACTTGGGCATCCCCTGCGATTGCACCCAGCCGTTATCGACCACGAACAGCACGATCGTGTTCTCCACCAGGTTGTGGTCATCCAGATACTTGAGCAGTTCGCCAACCGTCTCGTCGGTCCATTCGCACATCGCCAGGTACGCGGCCAGGCGCGGGTCCCGGCCGTCCTTCCGGTTCTTCTTCAACAGTCGTTCCGGCGGGTTGTGCGGCAGGTGGGGCATCATCGGTGCGTACCAGATGTACCAGGGAGACTTGCCCGAATCAATAAAGTCGGTGATCGGCTTGAGCCCCTGCCGGCCGATGACCAGGCCCTCTTCACCGTGCCGGCCTTTCGTCGTCATGCCGTCCGTAAAGCCGCCGTTGCTGTAGTGCCCCTCCCAGAATTTGCCTGTCTGCAGGCTACGGTACCCGGCATCCTTCAGCAGGCGCGGGATCGTCGGGCTGTTCTTCAGGAACGGCAGCATCTCCGCCCGGTCAACGCCCGTGGGCGGGTCGTTGCAGCAGATCTTGTGCTGATGCGCGAACTGCCCCGTGAGCAGCGTCGCCAGGCTGGCCCGGCAAAGCGATGTCGGCGTGTATGCATTGGGGAACAGCGCCGACTCGGCCGCGAGACGGTCAAGGTGGGGCGTATGCACCTCTTTGCTGCCCATGACGCCGAAATCGCTCCAGCCCCAATCGTCGCCGACGAGCATGAGGATGTTGGGTTTATCCGCAGCGAGCCCGATACACGGCAGCACGAACAGCAAAATGAAAGCGATTCGCAGGTTCATGGGGTACCTTTCATGCACTCGTTGAAAGTGCCTCTGTAAGACTTGACGGTCCCGCTTCGAGGTGAGACAAGTGGGCTCGAACCGCCGCGATCAATTGATCGTCTTCGAGATCCCAGGGATTGACGTCCGCCCACCCGGCCACATTGCAGACGAGTTGGCCCAATCGCCAATGGGGATAAATCGCCTGCAACTGCGCCAGCGATTCGAGTGCATTCGTCGATTCAAGCCATGTCATGGAAGCAGCTCCTTAATCTTCGGCCAGCGTTCGACATCCACGTTGGGAAGGTCGTGAATGATTTCGGCAGGCACGAGAACCCCGGGGCAGAACCTGGCGACTCGGGTAGCTCGTGTCACGCCATCGTTGACGCGGAGTGCCCCGTTGCGACCTCTCAACAGTTCGAGAGGCGGCATCCCCGCGATCGATGTACCGAATCGGGAGAACTGGCGAGTGAATTTGATCAGATCGGCACCGGACGATCGCTCGGGTGGAACGTGCAGCTCACCCGGATCGACGAATACGATTACCGGCATCGTTACCCCAGGGTCAGTTTCGTCACTCGTCTTACTTGCCTCCCGTCGACAATGTTACCGTATCGCAGACGACGCGGGAAGTGAATCAGATTCGGCGATCGCTGCCCACGAAACCCGTCGGAGTGCAACTCTTCATGCCGTGATACGCCGATCGTTGCGCAGGTCGGATTCGATCCGCCCGTCGCGCAGGCGGATGACACGCCGCGCCCATTCGGCGATGTCGTTTTCATGGGTCACCATGATGATGGTTTTTCCCGCGTTGTTCAACTCGGTCAGCATCTCCATGATCTCGACGCTGGTTTTGGTGTCGAGGTTACCCGTGGGTTCGTCGCCGAGGATCACATGCGGGTCGTTGACCAGCGAGCGCGCGATCGCCACACGCTGCTGCTGACCACCTGACAGTTGCAGCGGGCGATGGTCGAGCCGATCGCCCAGGCCGACCATCTCGGCCAGACCGATGCAGCGGGCCGTCGTCTGTTCATTGAGGCGTACGCCCTGATACAGCAACGGGATCTCTATGTTTTCGATCACGGTGTACTGCGGCAGCAGGTTGTACGACTGGAAAATGAAGCCGAGATAGCGGCTGCGTACGTCGGAGAGGTCGTCATCCTTCATGATGGATACATCAACATCGCCCAGCACGTACTGGCCTGACGTGGGCCGATCGAGGCAGCCGAGGATGTTGAGAAGCGTTGACTTGCCTGAGCCCGAGGGACCCATCAGCGCGACGAAATCTCCCTGTTCGATCGTCAGGTTGATGCCCTTGAGGACATTCACCGTGACGGTCGAGAGGAAGTAATTCTTGACCAGGTTGTTGATGCGGACGATTGCTGGCATGTTGAAAGTACATCCCGTCGGGATGTACGCTATACGTTACTTTTTCGCGGGGTCGCCGCCCTTGCCTTTGCCTTTGCCCTTGGCGACACCGCCCGACTTCGCGTCGGCGGCGTCGCGTGTCTTCGCCTTGTCGCCCAGCAGGGCCTTCAGGTTGGTGACGACACGGTCGCCTTCATCCAGTCCTTCGCGGATCTCGACCTTCTCGTCGTTGCTGAGGCCGACGCGGACTTCGCGTTCCTGGGGGCCGGTATCGGTCATGACGTAGACTTTGCGCTTGTCCCCCTGCTCCGGCCCGCCCAGCACGGCCTGGATCGGCACGGTCAGTACCTGTTCCAGCGGGTTTTCGACCTGGATGGTCACTTCGGCGCTCATGCCGGGGCGAAGGCCGGGCATCTCGTCGTCGATCGACACGACAGTCTGATATACCTTCACGTCGGAGGTGAAGTAATCCTGACTGGCGACGCTGGCGATGAAGTGCACATAGCCGGTCAACGGCTTATCGGGGAACGCATCCACGCGGATGCGGGCTTTCTGGCCGCGTTCGGAGTATTCCTTCTCCATCTCGGCATAGCTGCGCCGCATGTCGCCGATGAACTCTTCGTTCAGCATGGCCAGTTGCGGAAGGATGTTGCGGTTGATCAGCGACACGGCCAACATGCGCTCGGCCACATTAGCCGACTTGTCGGGCCGAATGCGCGAGATGGTCGCTTCGTGGACGCGGGCCACCACCTGCATCCGATCGAGATCGGGGATGCGCATCAGCTTCTGTCCGTCCCGCACCGGTTCACCCTGGGCGATCACCGAGGTTTGCGAGCCGCCGCCGGACCGACTTTGATCCGGCTGGAAGTAGACGACAAGGCCCTTCTGCGGCGCGTAGATGAAGCACTGTTCAATCTGCTCGTCGATATCGTGCAGCTTGCGTTGTTCCTGCTTCAGTGTCTCGTCACGCGCCTCGAGTTCGGCGGCGGCCTCTTTCTCCCTGGCCTTCGCCTGGTTGACGGCACTGCCGAACGAAACCTCGGCCTCTTTGAACAGACTGCAGTAACCGCGGGCCGTCTTCTGGGCGACAAATGTCTGGAGCAGTCGCTTTTCGGTACGCAGTTTCTTCAACGTCTCGTTGGCACTGCTGAGGCGTGATTCGTCAGCCTGGGCCTGGCTTTGCGTGATGTAGCCCTTGATCACCATGCGCTGCGAATAGGCGGCCTTGTCCTTCCACTGCTCGTGTTCCGCCTCGGCCAGTTCGATTCGGCCGCTGACATCATCGAGCAACTGCTGGAACTCGCCATCGAGCGTCCTGTACTCGACACGGTGCAGGGCGGTGAACTGAACCAGATCGGTTTCAATCTCACGAATGTACTTCGCCCGCTTCTCCGGGTCCATGTTCAGCAGCGTGCCGCGTGGCAGGCCGACGTATTTCTCGACGTCCAGTTCCGCCCCGCGCAGTGCGTTCTCTGCCGCCAGCAGCAGCTTCTTGTTGTCCTCGCGAACGACCTCGGAGGCGGTTGCCGCCTTGATCAGTGCCGCAGTCGCATTCAGCACAACGATGTTCTGGTCTTTCCGCTGG
>JBBQII010000288.1:0-5678 GCA_038324795.1 Gemmatales bacterium | reverse complement strand
CGGAAGACGGAGGACGGAGGACGGAGGACGGAGGACGGAGGACGGAGGACGGAGGACGGAGGACGGAGGACAGAGGACGGAGGACAGAGGACGGAGGACAGAGGACAGAGGTACCTACGACTGATTAATCAGGAATGGACTTGGGTTGGCAATCATGGCGCCCAACATTCGACGGATTTCTGTGCAGATGCTCACAAGCTGAACATGTTCATCCGCTGAGATGTAGCCACAACCAAATGCGAAGTCCAGCGAAGTGTCGGTTTCGTTGATCTCACCGTCGCAATCGGTCAGCTTGCTGAGGAAGTGCGCCTCGTATCTTCGTTTGGCCCACGCTTCCCGAAGGTTCATTGATACGGACCGCGATGAACGACGAATCTGCCCCGTCAATGCAAATCGCTCCTCGGACGGGAATCGTTTCGAGAGCCGAAAGATATCCATCGCAAGTGCAAACGCCTTTTGATAGACGATCAGGTCTTTTGCGCAAGCAATCTTCATTCGCAAACTCCGTTTGCCTCAAGATCAAATTCCGTCCCCTGTCTTCTCTGTCTTCTCTGTCCTCTGTCCTCTGTCCTCTGTCCTCTGTCCTCTGTCCTCTGTCCTCTGTCTTCTTTTGTCTGACCCCTGACCCCTGACCCCTGACCCCTCTTCTTCAGATTGTGCCTGCGGTAAAGCTGCCACTTCCAGCGGACCAGCCATTCCAGCAGCGGTTGCCGCCTGCCGCACGTGTATGCCTTCCAGAAGATCAAGCGATCGCGGGCGGTCACACCGATGACTTCGGACGAGTAGAGTAACTGCCCCAGGTCTTTGATCTTCCACCACAGCGATGTCAGCCGGTGCGTTGCCAGGCGATGCAGGTCGATGACGACAACGCGATCGCGCCAATTGTCCGGCGGCGTGGCGATGTCGGATTCGCGGATGTAGAAGTGGCAGAAGTACAGGTCTTTGTGATAAGTCGCCCGGTCGTGCATCAGCCGCGACAGTCGGGCAAGTTCGCAAGCCAGCGAGCGTTTCCAGCGCACGAAAGCCCGCGGCTCGATGCGTGAATGCGCCAGCGGTACTGCTTCGTGCAGTGCAAGCATCCCGGTCAATTCTTCGACGGCCAGCAGTCCCTGCAGTTTCCCGCCGCGTGCATACTCCGCGGCTGCAACGGGGCGCGGCACTGGCAGCCCCAGGCGCGCCGCCCGCTGCAGGTTCGTCCATTCCTGCAACCCCGGCGACCAGGCGCGACTCGGGAACAGCATCGCCAGCAGCCCGGCCCAGCGAGGCAGTTTGTAGTGGCGCTTCAGGTAGACCGTCAGCGATTTGCCGTCGGCATCGCGCAGCGTCCAACGGCCGATCGATCGGCCCTGCTTGGCGTGCTGGCGATCGGTTACTTCTTCCTGCATGATCGTATCGGGCCAGTCATTGCCGGCGAAGCGTGACCAGTCGGACGACTGCCGCAGTTTGCGGAAACCTGTCTTCAGCCGTTGCCGGAAGGAAGGAATCAACGGAGTCATGCCGTTTCCTCCAACGGTTGCTCAAAACCGGTCGGCCTTGCCAGATCGACGCAATCGGGGCTCAACGAGCGGACCACCCGGTCGAGGTCGGCCTTGCGCGACCGCTCCGCGACATGGCGATGGAAACCAAGCCGTTCCGGATGGGCGACAAACAGTTCTGATTCACCATCGGTGATTCGCACGGCGAACAGATCCACCGTCCCGGCGGTGCAGCCGGCCTGATGCAGTCGGCCGATCGTTTCGAACAGTTGCCGAAACAGCAGATGTCGTTGATCGTCGTCGGCTTCGCGCAACGCGGTCGTCAGGGTTCGCGCGGGTAAGGCCTCGGCCAGCACGAAGGCCGTGGCCGAGAGGGCCGTGCAGCGTTGGCCGTAGGCGAACAGCCGGCGCGTCGGCACGCGGTAGCGTTCGAGATGGAAGAGCAGCCGCGCCTTGACGAGTTCCGGCGCACGCCAGCATTTGCGGCGCACGAATGCGAGCAATCGGCCCGCCCATGCCCGATGTCGGGCCACGTCAAGCCGGGCCACGCTGCCATCGCGCAGTTGCAGGAAGTCGCCTGCGGCAGCCGGGTCGTGCAACATCGCGCGCATGGCGGGCGGTTCCAGATCGCCGACAGCATCAGGGATTGCGCACAGTGCCTCGCCATCAAGCCAGACGAGACGCTGCGCATTCGGTTCGAGCGGCGGCTGGCACTGGTCGTGAACCTGTCGCTTCTTCTGAAGGACGCGTCGTTGCGATTCGCACGCGTCGAACAGGGCGTGCTCAGACATCACGCCGGTCGCGAACTCTGCCAGCAGCGCGTCACGATAATGAGCGATGAACTGTCGCCGGTCGGCATCGGTGAAGCGAGGCAGCGTGGCCAGTAGCTGGGCCATCGATCGAATTCGCCGCGACCACTGCACCGGCCGGTCCAGACGGGCCCGCTGCCAGTCGAGAACGGTAAGCGTGTCGCCTGCCAGAAGCAAATGCTTGGCCCCCAGATCGGGATGGTCGATGTCGCCCTGGTGAAGAGTCGCGCACAGCCGGGCCAGCAATACCGGCAGGCGCGGATCGCGCGCTGCATGCCGCAGGTCGCGGGTGCCGGCCACTTCTTCAACGAGCAGAAACGCCCGGCCAGAATCGTCCTCGCCGAATGCGAGCCAGCGCGGCACGGGCAGGCCGCGTGCTTCTATCTCGCGAAGAACTGTCCCTTCACGCAGGGACTTTGAAACCCGGCCGAAGCCGTCACACAGGTTGCGCCAGCGGTCTTTCCAGCGGATGCGGTGTTCGCGCTTCAGGAATGCCCAACGGCCGTCAGCCAGTTGAACGCGCATCACATGCCGATCGGGATGACCGCTGACAATCTCGCCGGGCATATTCAGAAAGGCCATGGCCGTGGTCAGGCCCTGTTCCTGAAACATTGCCCGTGCGTGGGCCCGCACCATCAGGTGTGCGTCGATCGCTTCCGCTGGTTCCGCTGGTGGCAGCCGTTCATATTCGAGGTTAACCGGCATGGCGCACCTCCTGCCGATCACCGAGCAATTCTTCCGCTGCGCGGAACACATCATTAACGCACAGGTCGCGCATGCAGGCATGGTCGAGCGGGCATTCGCGTTGCTGGCAGGGACCGCAGGGGACCTTCTTCTGGAGATTGATCGCCTTGGAGAAGAACGTGTCGGTCCATTCAATGAAGGTCGGCCCGAACAGTGTGACGACCGGCCGATCGAACGCCGCCGCGAAGTGGCGGGGGCCGCTGTCGGTCGTTACCAGCAGGTCGGCACGCTTCACGCAGGCCTTTGAGAGGCCCAGCGACAGTTGTTCATCCGCCAGCGACACTACTTGCGGAAGTTTCGCGCGCGACACAATCTCGCGGGCCACGTCGCGTTCGCTGGGGCCGCACAGCACCAACACGGCACTGCCCCGGCGTTCAACGCACTGCCTGGCAAGTTGAACGAACGATTCGACGGGCCATTGCTTGGCCGAGCCGAACGCGCCGCCGGTGTTGAATGCGATCACTTCCGGATGGCGCTGCAGGTGATGCTTCGCCCAGACGCCGGCTGCCGCATGCTCGTCAGCGGACGTCGTGTGCAATTCCAGGCGATGGCCGGGATCGTTGATGCCCAGCGGACGCACCAATCGGTTGTAATCATTGATGATCGGCATCGGTTTGTATCTGCCGTGCGCGTCCTTCTCGGCATTCAGCCGATCGGTCAGCAGCGGCGAACGCCCGTAGCGCGCGAAGCCGACACGCTGCCGGCAACCACCCAGCCATGCGACCACGGCCGTGCGGAATGAGTTGGAAAACAGCACGGCGGCATCAGGGCGATGCTGCCGCAGTTGTTTGATGACCGCGATGCTTCGTTGCGAACGTGGGCCGCGTTTGTCGCTGAGGATGACTTGATTGAACCACGGCGAACCGTCGAGCAGGGCGGAGACGTACGGCTTGCAGACGGCGATCAGGTGGGCAGCCGGGAAGCGTTCGCGCACGGCACGGACGGCCGGCGTGGCCATTACCACGTCGCCAATCCAGTTCGGCAGAAACAGTGCGATCCGCTCCACTCAGGCCGCCTTCAGTTTCTCAATGAGCGACGAAGAAGAGTACCCATTGCGCAGATCGGCCAGATGTACCCGGCCGCCGTAGCTTTCAACCAGTTCAGCGCCGACGACCTGCGCCTTCTGGTAGTCGGCCCCTTTGACAAGCACCTCGGGCCGAATCGTTTCGATCAGCTTCAGCGGCGTTGCATCGCCGAACACGGTCACGTAGTCGACGCTCGCCAACCCCGCGAGCACCGCGGCACGTGCCTCCACACCGTTGACCGGTCGCGATGCCCCCTTGAGGCCGCGTACGCTGCTGTCGCTGTTCAGGCCGACGACGAGGACATCGGCCTGGGCCCTCGCTTCGTTCAGGTACTGCACATGCCCGGCATGCAGCACGTCGAAGCAACCGTTGGTGAAGGCGACCCTCTGCCCGTTGCGGCGGCGCAGGTCCAGTTCACTCAGCAGTTGCGGCAAGCTCTTTACCTTGCCGCTCTGCGGCGCGCTGATATCCAGCGACGGAGCATGCAGCAGGTCGTGCATGATCTCTTCGCGGGTCACGGTGGCGACGCCGATCTTCTCCACTTCGAGCCCGCCGGCAATGTTGGCGAGGCGGATAGCGGTGGCGTAGTCGGTCCCGGCGGCGAGCGCCAGACCCAGCACACTCATGACCATGTCGCCCGCGCCGGTAATGTCGTACACCTGTCGCGGCCGGGTCGGGTGCAACTCGGCCGTGCCGTCCTGCCGGCACAGGGCCATGCCGTCCTTGTCGAGCGTGACGATCGCGACTTCGAGGTCGAGCGCGATGGCCAGTTCCCGACCAGACGTGAACGCTTCATCGCGGGTATTGATGGTTCGCCCGGTGGCGAGCCCGGCTTCGAGGCGATTGGGCGTGATGGCCGAGCAACCGTGGTACTTGCGGTAGTCGCTGCCGCGGATCGGGTCGGCAAGTACTCGCAGGCCCAACGACTTGGCCCCGGCAATCACGGCTGCCATCACCCCCGGCGAACAGACACCCTTGTCGTAATCGCTGATCAGCACGATATCGGCCGACTTGAGTTTCTCGACAGCGATCGCCTGGAGTTCACGTTCGACCTGACCGGTGACCGGTTCACGTGTCTCAAAGTCGACGCGCAGCATCTGTTGCGGGTGGCGAGCCTGCGCCCGGCCGATGTAGCGTTCCTTGACCGTGGTGGGCCGGCCGACATCGGTGACGACGCCTTCCATGTCGATGCCCAGTTCCTTCAGGATGTTGCGGACGCGCGAAGCATCGACGTCATCGCCGACAACGCCGAGCAGGCTGACGCGTGCCCCGAGTGCCCGCAGCATGGTGGCGACGGAACTGGCACCGCCAAGGCGTTCTTCCCGCTTGTCGGCCCGCAGCAAGATTACAGGGGCTTCCTGACTGATGCGATCGGCATCGCCCCAGATGTAGCGATCGAGCATCACGTCGCCGACGACGAGAACTCGCGGTGCGCCCAGGCGCTGCACCAGATCGATCAGTTCGACGGACATCGCTAACTCCAATCAGGCAGCCAGGGAGGTTGTTCGGCGCGACACCATCTTCGCGGCAATCGAAGCATGCAGCAGCGGAATCAGAATTTCATGATGGCCGATGATTTCGATGCCTGCGGCACTCGGCCGGCTCAGCACGTTCATCCTGGTGCG
>JBBQII010000287.1:0-5681 GCA_038324795.1 Gemmatales bacterium | reverse complement strand
AGGTCCGCGACCGAACCGTCGTCGGCACGGGAAACGGCCGGCAATAAGCCGGAGTCCGTCGATCGCGGAGCGGGACGCATCGGCCCAACCTCCTTGGCCATCATGCAGCAGCAATCATATGACGCGAGTGAGAGAAGCCGCTTGCGCCCGTCACGCTATCGGACACGCGCATTACCGACTTAGACGAAAGCTTACCGTTGAACTATTCGGATATCAATAACCTCAATCCGATTTTTACCATCGCCCGTCAACAAAGTCAGTTCTCCACGCAATCAAGCCGAAGCCGATTCAACCGGGCCGCAAATGCAGATCGCAGTGCTACCGACACTTCTTGGATGCGCTTACCGACAAATTGTTTCACAAATATAGTGGCAGGAAACTCCGGATCGCTTGCGTTCAACTGGTCCACGAGGCGTAAATGCCTGCTCCATTGCATGTTACATTCACCAAGCACCGCCAGAGGCGATTGTTCCTCAGCAGAAGGCTGCCAATCAAATGTTGGGGCGAATGAGTTGAACCTATCCGCTCCCGCTCCATCAGTGACGGCGGAGAGGCACTGCGATGCCATCATCGCCGCTGCCTGCTCATCAGCTGAAGGACCTAGAATGTTGAGACTTGCCCGCATTAAGCCACGATGCTCGATGAGCAGTTGAGATCGTTCAAGCGCGAATCCATGCGTCAATGCCGGGTCGCCGTGCTGAGCAAGCCAAGCCCGTCGCGCTCGGCCGACCGCCGCCAGCAGGCATCCGAGGACCGTCAGTTTCTTCAGGAACTGCAGTTGACTGCACGGCCCCAACATCGTTAGGAAGCGATCGAAGCGCACGCGCACGCGGGTGCTGATGGCGGGCCCGCTGCGCGTCAAACCGTAGCCAAGGTGGATTGACTGGCGCTGCCGCTCGATAACGAACTCGAAATCGCGGTGTCGCAACGCCCTTTCGACGATGGGCGCGAACTGTTCGCCTTCCAGGTCGTGCCGCGACAGATGCCAGCGGATCGGCAGGCCGGTCTCGAACCATTCATGCGGAATCATGTTGCGCTGATTCGCCGGAAACAACGGCCCGGCATCCGTCCGATCACAATGAATGTTCACGATCGGACGCAGGCCCGTCGCGCGCAGCACCGATTCCAGATCGCCGTCGTACGGCATGTCGTCGATGGCCACCATGCGCCCGACACGAGCGCTGATGTCGAGAAGTGCTTCAGCAATTGATCTTTCGGAATGCGGGAGCACCGCCGCATTGAGCCTGTTCGGGCAGTCGAGATCGAGAATCTCGAAGATCCCTTCCCGATGTGCGGCAGCGATGTCGGGCGGGAACGCGTGGGCAAGGCTGAACTGCTCCAACGCTTCACGCACAACATCATCCGGCGTCGGTGGAGCGTTCGGCAGCGCCGCCGATGGCCGATCGGCCAACTGCAGTGCGAGCGCGGGATGCCCCAGTTCGCGCACCACTTTGATCAGCAGTTCTTCGAACTCACCGCGGTCGATGGCATCGCCGGTGTGCGTTTCGGCAAGGAAGTACTGCACTCCCTCGGCCAGTTCGCGCGACAGCAGCGCCTGCGGCCGCACCGCGAACAGCCGTCGCGCGATGTCGTCGCGGTGGAACGGGACCAGCGTGCCGTCACGCTCACGAATAGTAGAGGGGATTGTCACGCAGTTATTGTCGGCGGTGCCGCCGATGCGTCAACCCGCCGAGATGATCAGGGATACCGTGGCCGCGAGTAGGGCACCGCACGGAACGGTCGTTACCCAGGCGATCAGGATTTCGATCAGCATTTTCCGGTGTGCCTGACGAATGGCGACGCCCATGCCTGTCATCGCGCCGACGCTGACGTGCGTGGTGCTGACCGGTACGCTGTGCAGGCTGGCGGTGGCCACCAGTCCGGCCGTCACCAGGCTGGCCGCGAACCCTTGGCCGGGATTCATGCCAGTGATCTTCTTCGCCAGTGTTTCCGCGACGTTGCGGATATCGAGCAGGCCGCCCAGCGCGATGGCAACGGCAATGATCAGGAAGCCCCAGTGCATCGCCAGGCCGGGCACGGCCAGCATCAGTGCCGCCATCTTCGGCGTGTCGTTGACTCCGCGTGCGAAGCTGGCGGCCCCGGTGCTCAGAAAGTGCAGCCGGTCAAGCGTTGGCGTACGTTGATCGGGTGCCAACTTCAGCGACTTGAGCAGAAAGTAGACGATCGCCCCAAGCGCCGCGGCGAGCAGTGGGCTGACGATCAGCGGGTAGATGAACAGCGTGACGAGGGCCGGCAAGCGGACTTCGCCCCCGTCCGCCAGACCCGCGCCAACGAGCGCACCGGCAAGTGCATGTGTTGTTGACACTGGGAAGCCGAGCCGCGTGGCGAGGAAGCTGGTAAGCGCCGCCCCGATCGCCACCTCGCAGACGAATCGCGGCGAGGCGACCAATGCATCGGGCACCAACCCCCGGCCGCTGAACGTGGAGAGCAGGCCATGTGCGAGAAAGATGGCCGCCAGTGAACCGGCGAAGGTAGTCCCGGTGCCCCACCAGGCCGCTTGCCGCAGCGTGGTGGTGCCGCTGCCGTACAGCGAGGCCACTCCCTTGAAGTTGGCGTTGGCACCGTTCGTGAACGCGACAAAGCAGACCGCGATGAACAGTACCGCGACCATCATTTCGCCTTGTTTTCCTGCGTCTCGACCGGGTGCTGCTTCAACGACGCATACTCTTTCCACGATCCCTCGTAGAGCCGGACGTTCGGGTAGCCGGCCACGTGCGTCAGATAGAATCGCAGCAGGCTGCCTTCGCGCGATGTGCCGCAGTAGACCAGAATCTCCCGATCCTTCGTCAGCCCGGCCGCTTCCAGTTCCGCCTTGACCTTCTCGAACGGCAAAAACTGATGCGTGTTGTCGGTCGCCATCAGCCGGGCCCAGTGAAAGCTGATCGCCCCGGGAATATGGCCCTTGCGCAGCCAGACATCGTCATTGCCCATGTACTCGTTGTGCGGCCGGGCGTCTACGAGGATCGCGTCGCTTTTGCGCTTCAGCACGTCGTCGATCGTCGCGCCGATCGCGGGCTTTGCCTTTGTCGGCAGCGTGCCCTTGGGATTGCCGAAGTACTCCTGCGTCACCGGCAGCTTCGCGGCCATCCAGCCGGGCAATCCGCCATCGACGATGCGGATGTCGTTCACCCCGTACTTTTCGAGCACATAGGCCACCATGCTGGCGCTCAGGATTTCATCGTTCGGCAGCTTGTCGCCAGTGGCGTAGATCAGGTGCAGCCGATCTTTGTCGATCCCCGCGCGCACAAGCAGGGCACGCGTCAAGTCGTCGGGCAGGTACTGCACCGGCACGCCGTTGTCGGTGCCGCGAAGTGTGTCGAAGTTCAGGTGGTGAGCTGTGGGAAGATGCCCGCGAAAGTAGTCCTTGTACCCGCCGCGCGTATCGAGAACGATCGGCCGCTTCGCGGGGTCGGCGTTGTCGATCAGCTTCTTCGCCTCGGCGGGTGCGATGATGCCGATCTCGGCGCGAACAGCAGGGCACAGCAACACCAACGCAAGCAGGGGGCGCATCATCGGCATCATGGTTCAAACTCCAGCGGCCGCAATGACATGATTGTTGACAAGATATGAGCGCGACGGGCGAAGTCATGGGTTGCTATTCTCCCTTCACTTCTCATCGCCCAAGAACGGCGGGGACGCGTTCTGCACCAGTTGCACGAACTGAGCGTGGAACCATTTGCCGGAAACCGGGGCGTTCGGCATCGCGCCTGTAAGGTTGTTTCCGTTCAGTGAATTGCCTGTGTACTTCGGGTCGCACATCCGGTCAAATCCCTTGCCTCGCGGGTTGTCCGGACCGGTGGGGATCAATTCGCTGGATCCATCCGATTCCCCAGGCGGCTTGGCCCAGACGAACGCGTGGTAGTGCGGGGCGGGGTTGGCCATTGGGCGTGTACCAATGCCCCCGCCGACCTGGTTGCCCCAGTTCCCCTTGTGGATGCGCTTGTCGATGGTCGAGCCGCGCACGAACGCGCTCAGGCTCGTTGATGTACTCGCTCCGTCGGGCCGGTTGGGCCCGCCCCAACCGTTGCGTGAAGTGTCCAGCAGCAGGCCGACACGGGCGGGGTAGGCGTCGTTGCCTTTGGTGACCGCGTCGCGCAGGGCGGTGGCGTACGGTTGTTCGTCGATGTGGTCGTTCCAATCGTACAGGCCTTGCAGTGAACGGACCGGCTGGCCGTTGATCTGTTTGTCGGCCGTCAGGAACGGTTCCGCGAACGGGTTGTAGTTGGCCGTGTTGCTGATGAAGCCGTCCACCTTGCCATTGCCGCCCGGGATGCCCGCACCGACCTTCTTCAACAGTTCGACAAACGGCTTGAAGTTCGCAGGCCAACCGAGCCAGCCGGCATGCGCAACATCAATGTACGCATAGGTGTTGGGCAGCGACCGCAATGTGCCGATGGCGTACTGAACCCCCTGCACATAGGCACCGCTTGTATCAGCCTCCTTGACCCTCGGGAAGTTCTTGTTGGTGATCAGGTTCGGCAGCGAGTCGGGCTCGATGATCATGACAATGCGCAGCTTGCTGTACTTCGGCTTCTTCAGAACGTCGTAGATCGCGTCGATGTATTCGGTCTTATACCGCTCCAGCCCCTTCTTCGCCACGAGCAGTTCCCCGTTCGACGCCAAGGCCGAGCCATCGCGATTCGGCAGATTGTAGATGACAATGCCGATCGCGTTGGCCCCCTGCGCCACTGCTTCATCGAGATGTCCCGCCAGGCTGCGCGGATAGCCGTTCACGCCGTGAACCGCGTCGATGCAATCCAGCCAGACGAACGTCGGATAGTTCGCCACCTGCAGCATCTGCCTGGCGAGCGCCCCCGACTCGCGCGAGGCCGCCGCTTTCACCGCGGCGACGTAGTCGACATTGCGGTAGAACGTAGCGCCGACAAACGGATTCTCCAGGTGATCGTCCACCGGCCCCGCCGAGGCGAATAGCGGGAGCATCAGCAGGACCGTACATGCCAGCGAAGCGAAGGGGATTGGCGTTGTTCGATATGGCGATGGCATCTGCGGGACCTTCTGTTGTTGCCGGGGCAATCGGATGTTTATCGGTTCAGTTGGTATACAGGCGCGGATCGGCAGCGAACCGCCGAATCGTCCTTCGTTCCGTCGGGATGAGAGTTCGCTCGAAGACTTCCATTCCGGCGACGTACGGCATATTGGTCTGTCGTCAGCGCCTGTCTCACTACTCTGCTACCCGAGGGGAGACTCGCTCCCGATCGTGAGACACGGTTCTTTTTGGTGAGACACGCTCCTTTTTGGTGAGACTCGCTTCCTTTTCGTGAGATTCAGCCATGATGCAATCCTCATTCGGCCGGATGTCGATGGATAAAGTCGCCGGGCATGCCAATCCGGACGGACCGCCCTGGCGATGGCACGACTATCTGCTGCCCGGCGAAATCACGCTGTTGACCAGCATGTGGAAGACCGGCAAAACGACGCTGCTGGCCGGCCTGCTGCGCGCGATGCGGGAAGGCGGCCAGTTCCTGGGCCAGCCCTTGCGGAAGGGCAGGGCGATGATCGTCTCCGAGGAGTCGGTGATGCATTGGGCGGACCGGCAGCGGACAATTCCACTGGGTATTCATGTCTCGCTCATCGCTCGCCCGTTCCGGGGCAAACCGACGATC
Source organism: Gemmatales bacterium (assembly GCA_038324795.1). Taxonomy (GTDB): domain Bacteria; phylum Planctomycetota; class Planctomycetia; order Gemmatales; family Gemmataceae; genus JAIOQJ01. The sequence continues at coordinate 36 of JBBQII010000287.1, read as the reverse complement.
GATGACTGGAACAAACTGCTGGAAGAAGCGTTCGAC
>JBBQII010000286.1:0-5691 GCA_038324795.1 Gemmatales bacterium | reverse complement strand
CATTCCCTACCGTCTTCGACTTCCACCTGCGCTGCCTGCAGCACTTCGCCGGTGGCGTCGTCCTGGATGAAGGCCACCACACGCAGGTTCTTCAGGGCCAGCGGGCGGTCGGCGTTCGGAAAGTCGTCTGCCTTCGCCATGGTTTCCAGATACTTGGCCAGTTCTTCCCGCAGCGTGTCGACGTTGATGGTCGCGGTATGCTCCGACGACTTCTTCGTCAGCGGCACGCCTTTCACACCACCCGGGAAACCGCGAACCACATTGTGATGATAACGCAGGCCGTTGCCGCCCTGGTAGCGGACGCGGTCTTCGGTCAGCACGAAGCGCAGGGTCGTCTTCTCTCCCGGCGTGGCCAGATCGTTGACGTTGGCCTTGATGTTGATGTCGCCGCCCTTCTTCACCGCGCTCAACTGCAATTTCGCGCCAGCCGGCTTCTCAAGGATCTCGTTGATGGTTTCGCGGTAGGTGCCGTACTTCACCTTCGATGCGTTCGCGGAGCCGCCGCCCGTCTCGTCCATCTTGCCGCTGAAGAAGATGCTCGGCGTGCCGCGCACCTTCTGGCCGTACTGGGCGGCCCGTTCCTCATTGTCCTTCGACGTCAACGGATCGGGGCCGGGCACGTGCAGGTGGTACTGCAGCAGAATCACGTCGTTCGGCTTGTAGGTCGACTGCAGACCGTCGAACGCCAGGTCGACTGCCACGCAGGGCGGGCACTCGGCTCCGGTGAACAGTTCCACCAGCGCGGCCCGGTCCCCCTTGTTCTTCCGGCCCGGGTATTCCTCGGGCTTGAACGGCGGGCTCTTCTTGGCGTACTCGGCATAGTCGCGCGCTTCCAGCTTCGTCAGCTTCGCTTCGATCGGCTTGAGTTCGTCGAGCTTCTTCGCCTTCTTCAGCGTCGCGGCCACGGCTTCCAGGACCTGCATCTGCACGCTGGGGTCGTCTTCCGGCTTCAGCATGCGCTCCGCCTGACGGGCCTGCTCAAGTGCGATCGAGGCATAGGCTTCCTGCTCGGCCAGAGCGGCGGCCATCTTCATCGCCACGGTTCGTTGCCAGCGCGGGCCGTAGCCTTCTGCCAGCTTGGCCGTCTTATCGACGAAGCCGCTGACTTCTTCGGGCTTCAGCTTTTTCGCGGACGCCTGCCCCAGCACGCTGAACGCGGCATCGAAGAATTCCTGGCCGCCATTGGTCTGGTCCAGCGCTTCACGGTCCAGCGCGAACTTGTCGTTCAGATTCTTCAACTGCGACGGCAGCATGTCGACCAGGAACGTATTGCCGTTGAATGTAAAGCTGCCCTGGATCTTCTTACCGTCCTTCGCGACCTTGCCATCGAACGTGAAGGCGGTGTTGCCGAGCTTCACATCGAAGCTGACGTCGCCGTCCTTCACAACGACCTTGTCGACGGTCGGTTCGATCCGCAGCGGCAGCGAGGTTCCCAGGAAGTCGCCCACCCAGCCCTTGTCCGACTCGCTGAGCATGATGAGGAAAGTGATGCGCTGCTGTTCGATCGGGAACGACAGCTTCCAGGTACCGGCCGCGGGATTATCCGCCGCGGGAGCGGCAGCCGCCGACAGCAACAGACACAGCGTGGCACTGACGGCAAAAAACCGGGCCATGAGTACATCCTTTCAAGGCGAGAGTTCGATTACGACCGCATTCAGCGGTGGCGGTTACGATACGTGTTCATGATCGCTTGAGCAACCAGTTCGACGGCCGGGGGTCCCCGCGACAGCACAGGGTGATGCAGCATCACGACCCGGCGATGGGCCAACTCAGCCCCGGCCAACGCGCCCCCGGCCCGGTAGCGCCCGGCCGAACGGCCGACATGAAGCGCGCGGAACCCGGCATCGAAGGCAACTCCCCCGGTACGCATCGCCTTGATGAACTGTTCGCGGGGCATGCCGAAAGCGGCTTCGTCGTAGTTGAAGCCAATCTTATAGTAGGCGGCGCGACTGTCGGGCGGGTTGTCGGCGAACAGCGTCATGCCGGGAACCTCGCGGATCAAGTCGTTCAGCAGCTGCACTTGCACATGCCGGTGAACGGTGCGCTCGGGAAGCTGCCGCAACTGCGGCAGCAACACGCAAGCCTGCATTTCCGAGAGGGCAGCCCATTGCTGTACCCCGCGCGATAGCAGCACGCGCGCCCGCTGGGCGATCGCGGGGTCGCGGATCAGCAGTGCGCCGCCGCGCCCGGCCGTCAGCAGCTTCGAGCCGCCGAAACTCAGAATGCCAACGTCGCCCCACGATCCGGCTGGTTTTCCTTCCACCGTCGCGCCGGTCGCCTGGGCGGCATCCTCGATCAACGGCAGCTTCTTCGCGTCGGCCCAGACGCGCAGCAGCCCCATAGCCGCCAACCCGCCATGCAGATGCGACACGCAGACCGCGCGCACGGCGGGTGACCAGGCCTGTTCCAATGCATCGATGTGGGCTGATGCATTCGCGGGGTGGATGTCGGCCAGCACAGGCCGGGCACCGATTGTGTGAATGTTCAGGAAGTTCGCTTCGTAGTCGTACGCGGGCAGGATCACTTCATCGCCGGGCTGAACGCCGATGGCCCGCAGTGCGATCTCCCCCGCCAGAGTGCCGCTCGCACAGGTGATGGCGCGCGGCACCTGGTGGAATGCCGCCAGCGCCGCTTCCAGGGCCGGGACGTGCGGGCCATGGTAACGGCCCCACGACCCATCCGCGATCGCGGCGGCCAGAGCGGCAGCGACTTCGGGGTCAGTCATCGGCCACGGGGGAAAATCAATTTCCATGAGGGACATCTTACGCCCCTCGCTCGCCGGCGGCAAAAAGACCCCTATGGCGTATAGAAAAGTATAGTTAATGAGCGACAAATGGCCATTAAGTGGCCAAACTGGCGTTATTATACCCGCATTAACAAACAAAAAACAAAAATAATGGACACATATGTTGACAACCGATAATGAACATGCGTATACTTCACCTGTCGACGCGTAAGGACAGTTTTGATCCCCCGGCCGGATGGCCTGAGAAGGAGTTCACGATGGAAAGCTGGCGCAAAGTCTGGCGGGAAGGGTTTGCCCCGGTGATGTCGACCACAGCACTTGACGCGTTGTGGCAGGCCCTGCGGCGGGACGACAAGCGACTGCTGCAGGGGGCGACCTGCCACCCGCAACCGCTGAGTTGCCACAGTGAACTCGACGTCGACTGCTGCTGCTCGATCAGTTGGGGCGGCTGGCAGGGGGAGAAGCTGGGCACCGTCGCCGAGGTGGATGAATACTTCGCCCGCATCTGCTTCGAGGCGGACCAGCGCCTCGGTGAACCGGGGGCGAGCCGGTGGTTCCTGAACTGGTACGACGATACGCCCCGGGCCGAGATGCGGCTGGAGATGCTCGACGAAGTGCAACGCACGCTCGAGCAGCGCTTCATCATGGATCGGCTCAACAACGTGGCCGGGCGGCGTCAGCGCGTGGGTCGCGCGGGCCTGGTCACGGCGGCTTGATCGAAGGGTTCCTGTTTTCCCAGTAAGCGGAGGGTCCGATGATTTGTCAACACTGTCAGAAGTCGAAGGTGAACCGTCCCCGTGGCCTGTGCTGGTCGTGCTACTACCGGCCCGGCGTGCGCGAGACCTACCCGTCGACGAGCAAGTACGCCCGGCGCGGCGTGGCCAACTTCTTCGGCCTGGCCGCGCCGCCCGAGCGCCCGACAACGGCGCCGCCCGGCTCACCGGAGAAGATCGCCATCCTCGAAGAGCGCGCCCGCAATAAGCAGGCGCTGTGGCACCCCGACGACGGCATGTGCGTCAACGCGGTGTGAACGACGTCCGTTGTGCGAAGATCCCTCGCCTCTCCCTCTCCCCGAAGCAGGGGAGAGGGGGCGAACGAGGATCACCGCCATCAATCGTTTCGCTCCTCTACAATATTCACCATGAGCCATGATGAACGCGGCAACGCGTCCGACGGATATGCCGAAGAGCCGGAGATCGATGCGGCCATTTCGTCGCCCACGGTTCCATTGCTGACCGCGGGCCATCGGCCCACCTGGCAGCGCGTGCTGCTGCTCGCCTGGCCGGTCTGGGTACAGCAACTGATGCTGATGGTCGTCGGCCTGTACGACCAGTTTCTGGCCGGCAACAACCCGCCGGCCGACGTGGCACTGCACGTCCCTTTTCAGGCAGCCCAGACAACCGCCAACTATCTTGCCTGGTTCGTCGCCAGTTGCTCGGCCCTTGTCAGCGTCGGCAGCACGGCACTGGTGGCACGATTCACCGGCGCGGGTGATCATCGGCTGTCGGTACATACCACCAACCAATCGATCATGCTGGCGGCCATCATCGGCCTTTGTGCGACCGGCATCGGCCTGGCGCTGGTGGGCCCCGTCATCCGTCTGATGGGGCTGAGTGGCCCTGCGGAAAACATGGCCATCGACTTCCTGGTGCCGCTGCTGGCACTGGTCATGTTCCAGATGGTCGAAGCGGCCGGCCTGGCGTGCCTCGTCGGTGCGGGCGACACCCGACCCACGCTTTGGGTACTGGGCGGCATTGCCATCATCAACATTCCGCTGGCGTGGGTCTGCTTCCATGGCATCGGGCCCTGGGGCGGGCTCGGCTTCCCGGGCATCACGCTCGGCACGGCCCTGAGCCACGTGATCGGCTGCGGGGCCGTGCTGCTGCTGCTCGCCCGCGGCCGGGCCGGGTTGAAACTCAGCCTGCCCGACATGCGGCCCGACGCGGCGCTGGCAAAGCGCGTGCTGCGCATCAGCATACCCGCCACGCTCGATACGATCTCGATCTGCGTTTGCCAACTATGGTTCGTGCGCATGGTGAACGGCCTGGGTGATGTGGCCGCGGCCGCACACGGCATCGCGATCCGCTGGGAGTCGCTGGGCTACCTGTCGGGCCATGCGTTTGCCACAGCCGCTGCGGCGCTGGTCGGCCAGAACCTGGGAGCGAAGCGACCCGATCATGCCGCACGCAGCGGCTGGATCGCCTGCGGCATGGGCCTGATTGTGATGAGCCTGATGGGAACGATCTTCTTCGTGCTCGCCCCGCAGATGTTTGAACTGTTGTGCCCGACGACGGGACAGGCCGCGGTGATCGAAGCCGGCGTGCCGGTGCTGCGCCTGGTCGCCTTCGCGATGCCGCCGCTGGCGTGCATCATCATCTTCACCGGTGCGCTGCGCGGGGCCGGCGACACGCGCGTGCCGATGCTCCTGACCTGGATCGGCTTCCTGCTCATCCGCATCCCGCTGGCGTATCTGCTGATGTTCCCGGTCGTGCACCTGGGCTCATTGGGCGATGTTCCCGGCGCGAACCTGGGCCTCTACGGTGCATGGCTGGCCATGTCCGCGGATCTGCTGATCCGCGGTCTTCTCTACGTGCTGCGCTTCGCAACTGGTGGATGGAAACGGGTGAAGGTGTAAAAGAAGGATCGCTGCTGAACTGCGGAATCTACGTGTGCCCTCGTCGCGCTTCGCGAATCCGGTGCGGGCTTTTGAGAACGAGCGGCGAGCGCACACCGCCGCTACCCCGGCGCGTTGCTAAGCTCCATCTGGCAAAAAAGTAAACACGCCGCCAAATTGAAGCGACTATGGCTTATCGCTCATGGACCGCTTTGCATCCTTAAGATCCTGCCGAAGTAAATTCACAGACTCGCAGATAAAGAAACTCGACAAAAATACAGCGGCAATCAAGAGCCTGATCGTCGATTCAAGAACGCGACCGAGATCAAGC
>JBBQII010000285.1:0-5700 GCA_038324795.1 Gemmatales bacterium | reverse complement strand
TCCTCTTCGCTCGAACGCGGCATGTGCGGCCTTGGAACATCCTCTGGCCGCGGCGATGTCTCGTCAGCCGTCTCGCGTTGGTATTGTTCGGCATCATGCCGTTTTTCAACTTCTTTGAGTGTTGGGATTCGTATCTGTCAGTGGCACTGTATTCGGGAAACACGCCGATGGAACGCGTCTACATCAATCAGGAAGTTTACGACCATCTGCCGACCAAGGTAAGAACAGCGTACGTCAGCCGGCGCATGGGTGCGGCACTGGACGATCCGTGCCCATACGAGGTGGACTCGTTCAACTGGGCATTGGAAGAAATGAACGTGCCGAACTATCCCGCCGAGCGTGTCTCGCGTGCTTTCGCCCGGCGAATGGCGACATTGCCGGAGAAGGCCCCGTCGACAAACGTGCAGGATGTTCCGCTGATTGAAGGCCGCCCGGGGGTACGGGTGATCCTGATTCTCCAGGGGCGAGCCGACTGGCTAACCGGCGTTCGACGGGAGAAGTACGTGGTGTTTCCAGAGTGATTGCCGGGGCTTCGGAAGCACCGAGGCGAACGGCATCCACAACAACGGTCAGTAGCACACATGCTCCGTGCCCTTCAATGAAGCGTTGATACGACATTGGTCTATTGAGTATATTGTCTTGAGGTCGACTCTGTGACGGAACATACAAACTCCCGCCCATCATCCGCATTGCTGCTGCTGGCGGGGGCGGTTCTCTTTGCCATCGCGCATACTCAAGCACCGCTGTATTTCTCCAATCAGCATCAGTACTTTCTGCATGGGGCTGCCGATGGCGGTATGGGGCACTTGTCCGGCGATTGGCTGGCCAACACGGCAGATCCCACGCCGTTGTTCAGCGGGTTCACGGTATTCACCTATCGGTATTTGCATCCTGCAATCTTTTATGCCGTCTACTTCGTGTTGATGATGACGTACTTCGCCAGTCTCATGCTGATTGTCAGCAGCTTGATTGGCGAGCATCCGCAGCGGCAGATTCGGCTCTTCGCGGTCGGTTGCCTGCTCATTGTCATCCATTCCGGGATTGCACGATGGGCGTCGGTCCGCCTGTTCGGCGTTGATTATCCCTGGTACCTGCAAGCCGGCGTGGCGGGCCAGTACGCGATGGGGCCTGGCCTGCAACCTTCCTCGTTCGGCGTATTGCTGATTGCCTCAATCGCTGCTTTTGCGGCCGGCCGGAATATGCTGGCTGTCATGTTCCTGTCAATCTGCTGCTTATTCCATGCGACGTACCTGTTGCCTGCAACATTGTTGGCGATCGGCTATATTGCATCGTTGTATCGAGTCGCGAGTATTCGCATCGCACTTCAGACCGGGATCGCGTTTGCCCTGTCCGTCCTGCCGCTTGTTGTGTTTCTTGCAATGAGATTCTCGCCGACAACTCCCGAAGCATTTGCGGAATCGCAGGAGATCCTGGCTACCTTGCGGATTCCGCATCATTCCAGTGTGCAGCGATGGCTCGATCCGATTGCCATTGCTCAATTGGTCTGGATCACAACGGGAATTCTCCTGCTTCGACGTTCCCGCCTCGGATGGGCGTTGGGACCGCCCTTGCTCATGGCGGCCGTGGTGACGCTCATCCAGGCGGCCACCGGGAACCGCTCGCTCGCGCTGCTGTTCCCCTGGCGTATCTCGTCGATCCTGATGCCGATAGCCACCAGCGTGATCTTGCTCAAGCTGTCTGCATTCCTGAAGAGTGGCCTTAAGACACGCCCGCTGGGATGGGTAATCGTCGCCAGCGCCGTTGCCGGCGGCATCGTGATCCAGCTGGCCAACCTGGCCTACCCGTCCGATGATCGGGAACTGCCGCTTCTGGAGTACATCCGGCAGAACAAGCAGCCGGGTGACATGTACCTGATACCCTTCCGCGTTCCCGCCGTCGGCTCAGGCCCGCGCGGCTCCTATTCAATGAGCTTCGCCCCGGCGCCCGGCAACAAAGACAAACACCTGATCGCAGTCGACCTCCAGCGATTCCGCTTATACACCGGCGCGCCTCTGTACGTCGACTTCAAGTCGATTCCGTATAAGGATACCGACGTACTCGAATGGCGACGGCGTATCTATCAGAATCAATCGTGGTATGAGCAACTCGACTCAAACTTCGATAAAGTCAGCAGCGAAATGAAAGGCGAAGGAATCACATCCATCATCGTCCCCGCGAATCGTGTGTTGGCGAACTTTCCGCTGCCGATTGTCTATGAGGATGATGTGTACCGGGTTTATCGACTTCATTGATCGTCAAACGCAGCAACGCGCTGCACAGAAGAGAGAATTCGTCGCTTGCGCTTCCGGCTAACAAGCGAATGGCATTCGCAATGCGTCCGCCATTTGTTAAACTCTCCGCATGTCACACACTCCCCCCTCTCTTCGGCCGAATCGTCGTGAGTTTCTGACGACGGCCGCAGCCGCACTTGCTGCCGCCGGCCTGCATGCCGCGGCACCATTGGCCAATGCGGATTGGCCTGGCTGGCGCGGCCCTACGGGGCAGGGGCTGTATGCCGGGCCGGCGCTGCCGATCGAGTGGGGCGGCAAGGCGAACGCCGGTGTCCTTTGGAAAGCGCCCCTACCCGGCGCGGCAGCGAAGGCTGCGCTCGACCTGAATCAGTCCAGCCCCATTGTCGTCGGCGACAAGGTCGTCATCACCGCGAGTTATTGGTCGGGACCCAAGGCGGACTCGAAGCAGATTCCCGAACATCATGTTGCCTGCTATCAGGTGGCCGACGGTAAACTGCTCTGGGATGAAGTGATCAAGCCGGGGCCGTGGCAGTTCACCGATCTGCGTGGCGGGTACACCGCACCGACGCCGGCCGGCGATGCCGATCGCATCTACGTCGTCTTCGGCTCGGCGGTGATCGCGGCCCTTGATTGGCAGGGCAAGCTCGTCTGGCGGAAGGAGATCAACCCGTTCAAGTTCGATGTCGCCCTTGCCGCCAGCCCGGTTCTTCATGGCAAGAATGTCATATTGCAGTGCGATCAGGTCGACAAACAATCGCGACTGCTGGCGTGGGACCGTGTCACCGGCGAACTGGCCCTTGAAGTGAAACGGCCGGCACAGGGGTTCGCCCACAGCACGCCGATCCTCGCCAAGGTCGGCGACAAAGAGCAGCTGATCGTCTCCGCGTCCAACGCTCTAGAGGGGCTTGAGCCGGGAACCGGGAACGTCATCTGGACCTGTGCCACCAAGGGCGACACCGTTTCCCCGGTTGTCGGTGGCGGCATCGTCTATATCGACAGCGGCCGGGGCGGTTCGGGGTTCGCCGTCGATCCGACGGGAATGGGCGACGTGACGAAGACTCACATCAGGTGGAAGATCCCGACGATGCCGGATGGATACTCATCGCCCGTCGTCGTCGGCAAGCATCTCTACCGTGTTCACAACCCCGATGTGTTGAAGTGCATCGACCTGACAACGGGCGAGATTGTCTATTCCGAACGGCTGTCGGGGCTATCCGCCGCGGTCAGTCCCATCGCCACGACCGAGGGAAACCTGTACTTCGGTTCGGCCGGAAAGTGCTTCGTCGTCAAGGCCGGGGCCACGTTTGAACTTCTCGCGACGAATGATCTGGGCGACGCCAGCCAGGCATCCGCCGCCGCAGCGGGCGGCATGCTGTTTCTGAAGGGCCGTCAGTCGCTGTACTGTGTCGGGATGAAATGAATCACTCTTTCCCCTGCTTCCCCTGCTCTGGTACCTGATGACGATGACGTTGGAGTCATATCAGTGGAAGCGATGAAAGGTGGCGGCACCCCCGTTAGCCGCAACGCGAAGGTTTTCCGCAGCGGAGCGCGGGTGAACGCAACTTTTTACCGGGGAATTGTTGCGTTGTTCACTGAGTTTGCCATGTTCACTACGTAGTGAACATGGCAAACTCAGTGAACATTCACCGAGATCTTTACGACGAGGCTTCTCGCATTCTGTGCGGGATCCTCGAGGACTCAGCCGGACTGCGCGCCTTCGTTGATTCAAGGAAGCGTGCAAATGATCAGGGATACGACCTTCTTGTTCAGGCCCAGTTCGGCGATGTCCCGCTGCGATTCGGCGTGCAGGTGCGTTCACGCATCACGCCTCAAACCTCATTGGCAATGGTGCAGTCGATGGCATTCGCGCCGTCGCGAACCATTCCAGTGCTGTTCGCTCCGGTGATTTCTCAACGTGTTGCGGACAACATCAGATCAGTGCCGAACTGTGGTTGGGTTGACGGTGCCGGCAACTGCCGACTGCGAAGTACCGACCCCCTATTCCTTGTGAACCGGGGGGCTTCACTGCTTCACGAAAGTCCGCTATTCCCTCAGCAGATCCCTTTTCACCCAAGTCGAGCCGAATCGTGCGCGCGATGCTGAGCAATCCGATGCAAGGATGGCAAGTCCGCCAACTGTCGGCACACCGTGATGTCGACGTCAGCGTCGGGCTCGTCGTGAAAGTCAAGAAGGCCCTCATCGAAGAGGGATACGCGATTGAGCACGATCGATTACTGTACCTCCGCGACCCGGCCGGGCTGTTGAACGACTGGTCAAAGAAGTATCCCGGGCCAGCGGAACGAGTGCCGCTGTACGTTCGTGGGGACTATTCGAACGCGGAGAATACGATCGCCCAATGGTGCGAGGCGGAGGGGCTGCAATACTCACTGGCGGGGTTGTCCGCCGCATGGCGGTTGGCGCCCGATGTTCGTTACAACGTTTCTTCCGTGTACGTGGACGACCGCGGCTTTGAAACAGAACTGCTCGAACATCTCGCCGACCAGCACGGCATCAAGCGCGTCCCGACGGGTGCGAACCTGTTCTTGTGGCGGTCATTCGATCATTCCGTCTTTGCATCAGACGACCCGACGTTGAAAGTGACATCGCCTATCCAGACCTACCTCGATCTCCGCACAGCGACAGGTCGCAGCGAGGATGCAGCCAAAGCGATCTTCGATAAATTCCTGAAGTCAGGCTTCGACGAAGCGGCCGCGCGGGCGGAAAAGTGGCGACAAGCCGACGATTGATCAAGCGGCCGCCAGCCGGGCCGTGCTCATCGAAGTGGCCAACGTTCCGGGTGCCTATCGTGATCATATGGTGATCATCGGAGGCTGGGTGCCTGAACTGCTTTATCCGAATCTATGCCATATCGGCTCCCTCGACGTTGACTTCGCACTGGCACCCACGGCCGTAACGTCCAACGTTTACGAAACGATCATGAAGCGGCTGGCCGATGCCGGCTACACCATGCGGACCGATCCGACGCGTTTCACCAGAGCTGTGGCCGGGGCACCGGAGGAAGTGAAAGTCGACTTCATCAGCGGCCAGTTTCACGATGGGCTGAAGTTGGCATCACTTCAGATCAACGAGCTGCGCATCGGTTGCCTGAGCGGCGTCGATCTGGCATTCAAATCATTTGATCGCATCGAAATCGTAGGAGCCATGCCGGACGAAACGATCAACCGTGTTCACGTCGCGATCGTCCGACCCGAAGCGTTCGTCCTGATCAAGGCGCACGCTCTCGACGAACGCGTCAAGGCGAAAGATGCTTACGACATCGCCTTTGTCTTGCGACATTTTCAACCGAGCCTCTCGGCCCTTGCCGAGTCGATTCGTAATCTGCTGCCGGAGTCAATTGCACGAGATGGCTATCAGATCTTGAAAAGTAAGTTCGAAACCATCGACTCGATCGGACCGGTGAGCGCCGGGCGCGTCACCACCGACGATC
>JBBQII010000284.1:0-5703 GCA_038324795.1 Gemmatales bacterium | reverse complement strand
ATCGGGTCGGGGTGCGCTCGATCGCGGTCTATGTGGTGGTTGGGGCGCTAATCTGGCTAGCGTTTTTCAAGGCCGGGGTTCACCCGACCGTTGCTGGCGTACTCTTGGGTCTGCTCACCCCGGCCAGCGCCTGGGTCGGGCCAAAGACATTCCTTAAATTGTTCAATGAGAAGTGGGATCGGCTCCGAGGCTACGATCCTGCCTCTGACGAGATGCCGATCGATGTTGAGAGGCTAGAGTTCGCTGCCCGCGAGACCATCTCGCCCCTGCACCGCCTCGAACTCAGCCTCCAACCGTGGGTGGCATTCATCATCATGCCGGTGTTCGCCCTCGCCAACGCTGGAGTGCCGCTGGACGTTTCTGGGCTGACCGATCCCGTTGCGGTCGCCATCGCCGTCGGGTTGGCCGTCGGGAAACCGGTCGGCATCGTGCTGTTTTGCTTCTTGGCCATCCGCTTCGGTCTGACAGCGTTGCCCGCGGGAGTGAGTTGGCTCATGCTCGTTGGCGGGGCGTGCCTGGCCGGGATCGGGTTCACAATGGCGTTGTTCATCAACGGACTTGCATTCCCCATCGCCGAGTTCCCGGCGAAGGAGGCGGCCGGAAAAATCGGTACACTCCTCGGGTCTCTGGTCGGCGCCATCCTCGGTGGGGGCATCCTGGTATTATCTTTTCGCGGGCCTATCGGAAACCATCAAGATGCCCGTGAGTAACCCTTGCGGCAAGGACACCTGATTCCGCCCAGCGATGGCGCTGAACGGGATGGCAAGATGGCTAAGTGTTGAACTACCAAGCTCCAATCCACTCTTCAATTCTTTGATGATCGGTGGTGGTTAATGGTCCGACCGGCCCCCTCGCTCCGCGGCTGCGTGAAGCGGCGAAGGCCCTCGGCATCAGTCCGCGTCTGCTCAGGCAACTGACCAAGGACGGGCGCATCCCTTGCGTTCGCGTCGGTGGGGGCAAGCGGAAGACGGTCCTGTCTCCGATCGCGGAACTGCAAGCCTGGCTGACCCAGCAGTCGAACACTGCCAATGGGGGCGAGCAATGACGACCTTGGAAGTCCTTCTCTCCAAGCTGCCCGGCGAGCGGAAGTAGGGCAAGGGTTGGTCGGCCCGATGCCCGGCTTACGACGGCGGCACGGCCCTTGTGAAACGCCACTCCGGTTGCGGCGCGGCGGCCATCGAGACGGCCCTCGGACTGTCGCTGGCCAATCTGTTCCCGACGAAATCGGACGCGCCACGGCGCAAACCTGGCGGCCGGACGTTCCCGACGGCGAATGCAGTCGTTGCCGCGCTCGAACGCCGACTCGGACCACGACGCGGCCGGCGAACCCATCGGGTTGGTCGTCCGCCGGAAGAAGCCGGGCGGCAAGGAGATTCGTCCGATCACGCAGCGTGCGGACGGCTGGCACATCGCGGCGATGCCCGAGCCACCGCCCCTGTACCGGCTGCCCGATCTGGCACCAGCCCGGCAGGTGGTCGTCACGAAAGGCAGGAAGTGTGCCGACGCGGCCGGGGTCGCTCGGCTTCGTCGCCTCGACCTCTGCAGGCGACGAACAAGACCAACTGGCGGCCGTTGGCGGGGAAGGAGGTTTTCGCACCCCAGACGAACTCCCTGCCGACCAGCGGGACGGGTTCGCGGACTTGGACACCAACAAGGACGGCAAACTGTCCGCCGACGAGCTGAAGCAGCACGCCGAGCGGATGATCTACGTCCCGGCCCCGGTGCCGGTTGAGATCGTTTCCCTGTACGTCGTCGAGGGCGCGAACGGCGACCCGACGCTGGCCCAGTTGCAGGAGACGTACGACATGCTCCGCAAGGCCAACGCCAACAACGACGGGAAGATCACCAAGGACGAGTGCCCGGATTGCATGACCGCCATGTTCAAGCGAGCAGACAAGAATGGCGATGGGGCAATCATCAAGCAGGACTTGATGGAGTGCTGCAAGGCCGCCTTCAAGGATGACAAGTCCTCCACCGGCGACAAGAAGTAACCACCCCCCGCCCGACTCAGTGTCGTTCCCTCCACGGGCCGGCCGTCACCTGGTGGCGCCCGGCCTGCCCTTATTCCGGCCGTGTCCAGTACGGCTCCCACTTCAACCGCCGGACTCGACGCCCGAGACGCCCTTCAGCGCCGACCCGGATCCCGTCCCCGAAGCGATGACCGACATGGTTCCGTCGGATTCCAGAACGACCGCCTCGACCTGCTCCAAGCCCCCGCGTCCGCTCGTCCTGACGGCTTGATACACCTCGTTCTCGGTCACCCGTTCGGTTCGGAGGGCGCTGTGACGGAACTCGCCCCGGTAATACAGGAGTGCCGGCTCGGATCGGACCAGCCGACGGATCGCGGCGGATCGGACGGACAGCCAAGTGACGATCAACTGGAGCAAGGCGAGGACGGTGAACCCGGTCAGGCCCTCCAGGAGGGGGATGTCTTTGCTCAAAAGCGCCGTGGCCAGGATCGACCCGAGGGCCACCGTCACCACCAGGTCGAAGGCGTTCAGCTTGCTCAGGGTCCGTTTGCCGAATAGCCGGAGCAGGAAGATCAGCCCGATATACGCCGTCATCCCGGTGACCGCCGCCCGCCCCAGTCCCGCCCAGTCTTCGAAGAACCTCACAGTACCTCGTGCTGTAAAGGAAGCCGTATCCCTGCAAACGTCAGGCCGATCCGCCCTCGCCCGGGACGGCCAGGTCGTCTCCGAGCACGTCTTCGACGTAGAGCATCTTGACGGCCGTCACGGCCGCGACCGCCAGCGGGGTGGCGACGACCATCCCGAGCACACCGAACAAAACCCCTGCCAGGGTGACGACGGCGATCGTCAGAACCGGCGGCATGTTCACCATTTGCTGCTGGACGAGCGGGGTGACGAGGTAGTTCTCGACCACCTGCGATAGAACGTAGACCCCTACCGCCCACAGGGCGGTGTCCGGCCCCTGTAAGAGGGCGATGAGAATGCCGGGGAAGGCCGCGAGGATCGGGCCGAGGAACGGGACTGCGGCCAGGGCGGCGGCGACCAATGCCAGAACCAGGTACTGCGGTACCCCGATCAGCCACAGCCCGACGCCGACGATCAGTCCGACGGCGGCCATCGCCAACAGCCGGCCGATCAACCACCACTTGAGATGCGTTCCGATAGCGGCCAGCACCTGTTCGGCGCGGGACCGGCGGGCCGGCGGGACCAGCATCACCAGGCCGGCAGTGTACGTCCGCGGGGAGGCCGCCAGGTACAGCGCCGAGACGGCTAGCACCAGCAGGTTGCCGAGCAGCCCGAACGTGGTCGAGAAGAACCAGGTGGTCCCCGAGGCGATTTTGCTGGAACCGCCGAACAGATCCCCGGCCGTCGGCATCTGCCGGAGCGCGTCATTACCCCACGAGTACTGCTGCACGTACGCCTTGGCCTGATCGGTCGACTTAGGTAGGTCCGCGACGAGGTGGTTGAACTGGGTCGCCGCAGTCGATCCGACCGCGTACGTCCCGGCCGCGAACACCGCGGCCACCGCCAGCACCACGAGCCCGTACGACCACTTCGGACCGACGCCGGTCCATCGGTCGAGGGCGTCGCTGGCGGCCCGGAGCAGGATCGCCAGGAGGGCGGCTGCGAAGAACAGGAAGACGATGTCGGACGCGAGCACAAACAGTGCCCCGATGGTTCCGACGGCGGCGACGACGCCGATCACGATGAGCACGCGACTTGTGAACTCGGCCTGCGACTGTTCTCCGCCACCCGCCGGCGCCGAGTGGGCGGGAAGCGCCTGCGACTTCAGTTTGTCGTCCACGTTACCCCTCGTTTCGTAAGGCGGTCCAGAGCGGCCTCGATGCCCTCGCGGTCGGGGAGCGACGGGATGCTCCGCCGGGCGACCTCGGCGATCAGTTCGACATGCCGGGCGATCGCTACCAGCCGCCCGGCGTCGTGCGTCCGTCCGGCAACAACTTCCAGTGCGTCGAGCATGGCCAGCAGAACCGCGACGTTGCCTTCGGCGTTCCGGCGGATCTGTTCGAAGGCTTCGCCCAACAGGCCGGGGAAATTCGCGCCGCGGACGATGACGCGTATCTTCCCTCCGTCCGTCCGGCACGGATCCGCAAGGCGGCGCGCGGCGAGGCGCGCCAGCACGGCCGACAGGTACTGGACGCAGGTTACGGCGGTTGTAGTGTCGTTGATGCCCGGAGACAGTGCCTTCAACGCAATGTCCACGATCTGGCGAATACCGAAGCCCACGTCCTGGAACGTCGTGCGCTGGCGGCCGACGGTGAACAAACCCGCGACCGCGTCGGCGAGGCCGTCCTCGGGCGGACTGCCCCCCGCGATGGCGACGAGCGGCGCCCCTTCCACGATGAACTCCCCGATCCCGCGCTCCATGCGGACGACGGTCTCCCGCTCGCGCGCGAAGCGAAGCAGGCCGTCCCCGTCTACCGCCTGGATGTAGCCGGTCTCCTGCGCCGGGATCGGCTGCCAGGCCGCGGAGGCCGGGTCGGGCACGGGTCCGGCATCCGGGCCGGCCGCCTCGCCCATCTCGTCCGGGAATAAGCGGTCGATGGCAACGATCGTCTCGTCGGCCGCCGACTTGATAATGCTTTCTGCCTGGATCGACGAGGCAATGTGGTGGATGAAGAAGATCAGACAGCCGATGCCGACCAGCGACAGCACGACTCCGAACAGGACCGCGAGCGAGGGGACGAACGCGCCTTCGTCGCCGCTCCGGATGGTCCGCAGCACCACGACACAGTAGACGAAGATGCCCAGGAAGGTGCCGAGCACCGCCTGGTTGGCGCGATCCCGCATGAAGTTCCGCAGGATGCGCGAGGTGTATTGACTTGACGCCAGGGCCAGGGCGACGATAGTGATCGAGAACGCGGTGCCGGCCACGGTGATCATCGAGCTGGCGATGGCCGACAGCATGCCCCGCGAACCGGCCGCGCCGGCACCGAACAGGCGCGGCCACCGTTCGTGCAAATTGGACCATTCGGCGCTGGCGTCGATCTCGACCAGGCCCAGCGCGAGGACGACCGCACTGGTGACGAGGAGCGAGGGTACGAACCAAAGGCTGGAATGCAGGCGATCCCACAGCGACCGAAAGTTGAGCATTGACTTCCTACTCCGTATCGAGACGCCGCCGTTCCGGACGGCGAAACCACTTGTAATTCAGCCATCTTTAGCCCACCTGCACTGAGCCGGACTCCAAACCGGGAGGACGATCAGGCAGCCGGCCGGGTGCCGGGGAAGCCTTCAAGAGATTCTCCCCCTCGTCCAACGGCTTGGCCTTGCGGGCCTGTTCTTCGATGACTGCGGCCTCGCTGGACAGCCCGGCCTCGGCCTTCGTAGACACTGCGCTGTCCTCCGAAGTCGGCGCGGTGCCGGGTCGTTCCAGTGATGCGGTGGGCGCTGCGAGTTCCGGCTTCGCCTCGAGCAGCGTGACGGGAATGCCCTTAGGGAAGACGACTTCTCGGGCCTCATCCGGCATCGAGATTCCGCGCTGCTGGAAGGCGCGCTTCACGAGGCGGATCACCGAGGACCGCACCTTAAGCCAGCTGTGTTCCCGACCGTCCAGCCAGAAGTAGATCCGCAGGTTGATGGTCGCCGAACCGAAACCGTCCGCCAGCACCCACGGCTCCGGTTCGTTCAGGACGGCCGGATGGTCGGCTAGCACTCGCCGGGCAATTTCTTGAGCCTCGTCGATGGTGTCGTCGTAGCCGATGCCGACGACGAT
>JBBQII010000283.1:0-5706 GCA_038324795.1 Gemmatales bacterium | reverse complement strand
CTCCTTGAAAATCTCGTCACGCTCGAGCGCTGCCAGTTGCCCCAGTTGCAGCCGAACGACCGCCTCGGCCTGCTGCTCGGTCATCTGGTAGCTGGCCGCGGTGCCGAGTTCGCGCGTCAGGGCCGTGAATGCTTCGTCGCCGATCGCGCGCTGCAGCATGGCGGCGGAAACCTGCATCGCCTGCAGCTGCGTCTTTGCTTCCGTGCGGTTGGGCGAACCTCGGCAGATGCGGATCACTTCATCCAGCGACGAAATCGCGATCAACTGCCCTTCGAGCACATGCCCGCGTTTCTTCGCTTCACGCAGCATGAACTCGGTGCGCCGGCGGATAACCGTCACGCGATGACGCAGGAATTCCTGCATCATCTCCTTCAGCTTCAGAACCTTCGGCCGGCCCTCGACCAGCGCCAGGAGAATAATGCTGACGGTCTTCTGCAGCGACGAGAACTGGTAAAGCTGGGTCAGCACCAGATGCGGATCGACGTCCTTCTTGAGATAGACGACGATGCGGACCGGCTCGCCCAGTCGCGGTGCGCTTTCGTCGCGAACCTCTTCGATCCCCTTGATGCGCTCATCCTTCACCAGGTTGCCGATCTCGGCCGACAGGCGGTTGCGTGTCTGCTGGAACGGCACTTCCTTGATGACGATCTGGGCTTTTCTGCCTTCGATGACGTCCGCCCGCGCTCGCAGCGTGATCTTGCCGCGTCCGGAGCTGTAGCCGTCGAGAATCCCCTGCTGGCCCATGACGATGCCGCCGGTCGGGAAGTCAGGCCCCCGTACGCCGCAGTCGCCGTTGCCGTGATCGGCCATCAGCTCCAGAAGCGACGTATCGGGATTGTCGATCAGCCGGATCAGCGACGTGCAGACCTCACGCAGGTTGTGCGGCGGAATTTCGGTCGCCATGCCGACAGCGATGCCATCGGAACCGTTCACGAGCAGATTGGGAAACTTACTCGGCAGCACCAGCGGCTCGCGGTACTTACCGTCGTAGTTGTCGATGAAGTCGACGGTTTCCCGTTCCAGATCCTGGATCATCTCCCCGGCAACGGCGGTCAGGCGGGCTTCCGTATATCGGTGCGCGGCGGGCGGCAGTCCGGCGATCGAACCGAAGTTCCCCTGGCCATGAACCAGCTTGGCACGCATGACCCAGTCCTGGGCCATGCGGACGAGCGAGTCGTAGATCGAGGCATCGCCATGAGGATGGTAACGCTTCATCGTCTCACCGACGATGGCGGCACATTTGCTGGTGGCCGCGGTCGGCCCCAACCCCAAGTCGTGCATCGCAACGAGAATGCGCCGCTGGGACGGCTTCAATCCGTCGCGTACATCCGGCAGCGCCCGGCTGACGATGACGCTCATCGCGTACGTCAGATAGCTGTCTCGCAGCTCATGCTCGATGTCAAGAAGTGGAGAATCAAACCCGCCGGCGGAGCCGTTCAGCGGCGTGTCGCCTGGCGGCGGCGGAGGTGTTTCCGGTGCGATTTCTTCCGTCAATGTCGACCCCTTTCAACTCGATTGTTGCTATGTTAAATTTTATGAATCGGATGCAGTTCTGCGAGGGCCGAAACGGCTTGCGAACCGCGGTCCGGGAACTGTTTTCGGGTGTTTGATGTCTAACGTGAATTACCCTTGTCGTTCACACACTCTTCCTCTTCCGGAGGGCTCCATCGTGCAGCGTCTTTTATTTGGTGCGATCCTGGTCGTTTCCGCGTGCCTGATCACCACATCAAGCAGTGACGTCGTCGCCGCTGACGGCCCGCCCGACAGCGCCGCCGCGAAACTGACCCGCGAAAAGAAACTGAAGGCCAAAATCTCCATCGATAGCACCGATGGCGGCGGCATGATGCTCCGCGAGATCATTGACGAGATCGGTCCGTCGGTCCGCGATGCGAAGATCGATGGCCAGAAGGTGGGTGCCCCGCGCATCAAGCCCGACCCCAAGGCCGGCATCACGCTGACCACGCGCATCAAGTTCAAGTCGATGAATGAACCGCTGGAAGTGGTGCTCGACAAGATGTTCGAAGCCAGCGGTCGGCCGTGGGGCTACTACGTGAACGTGTCGTCGAAGAAAGACGACCAGGAAGACGGCGCGATCATCATCGTCGCCGACCCCACCTGCCGCGGCTACCCGCCCGGCGACTCACGCAACAAGAAGCCCGACGTGAAAAAGGAAGACCCGAAGAAGACCACAAAGTGATCGATTCGTTTAGCGGGCTCCCCGACGGGGAGCCCGTTTGCTTTATCCGATTGCCGTCACTTCCGTTTGCAACTCCCCGCCCGTCACGTGCACGCCGCCATCCTTGTCGATGTACACGTTTGTTTCGCTGCGCACGCCGAACTCCGGGAGGTAGATTCCGGGTTCGATGGAAAAGCAGGTCTGCCGCATCACCTGGCGTTCTTCACGCGTTTCGAGATTATCCATGTTCGCACCGTTGCCGTGCGTCTCCTGCCCGATCGAGTGACCCGTGCGGTGGCAGAAAAATTCCCCGTAGCCCGCCTTCTCAATCACATCGCGCGTCGCCTTGTCGACTTCCCACCCCTGCAGCACGCGCCCGGCCTTGTAGGCCTGCTTCACGCAGTTGATGCCCGCGTCCCGGGCCGCCGCCACGATGTTGAAGATCTTCGTGTACTTCTCGGGAACGCGCGAGCCGACGAATGCCACTCGCGTCAGATCGCTGTAGACGGCGTTTGGTTTGTCGAGTTTCGCCCACAGATCGACGAGCACGAAATCGCCTGCCTTGATCGGCGTATCGGATTCGGTGTTCGGCGCATAGTGCGGATCGCCTGAATGCGGGCCGACGCCGACGATGGGCGGGTGATCGGTAATCATCCCGTGTTCAGCGAAGTGCTGCATGATGCGGGCCTGCACTTCGGTTTCCATCACCTGTCCCGCCGCCTTGATGCGCTCGGCAATGAATGCGAACGTGACATCGTAAGCGGAACGCGTATGCTTGGCGGCCTCCAGATGCATCGCCCATTGGTCATCATCCCACGTCGCCTCGAACTGCTGAATCAGGTCGCCCGATGAGACAATCTCAATGCCGAACGACTTCACCAGTTCAATGGTCCCGCCATCGACACGCGAAACATAGGGGTTGGCATTGCGGGGCGTGTACTCCATCGCGATGCGCTTACTGCCTTTTAGCAGTGCCTGCACGCCCGCCTCAAGTTCCTGCCACTTCAGGTAGACGATGGAAGTGCCCGGCAGATGCCCGATCGACTGCTGCTCGATCCGATGCACCAACTTCGTCGGTTCGCCCTTCGCGGGAACGAAGTAGAACCAGCGGCGCGTCGTATGTGCGTCGGCGGGCATGCCGACGACTCGCTTGGCGAGTACATTGAGGCCGCGGAAATCGTAAAGCAGCCAGCCATCAAGATTGCTTGCCTGAATCGCTGTCTGCACGGCGGGAAGGTTGAACATGAAGGGAACTTCCGAAGGAGAATTAAATCCGGCCGACTCACGATGCGGCAGGGTTGGTGTATAGATCCGGCGGAACGAAACGTGTCCGCCGTGCAAGGCTGAAAGCAAGACGGTAGGCTTCGGCGGGATTCTCGATATCCGTCGGCACTCCCGCGATTTCGGCATGGGGGTGACTGTCCACCACCACGTCAAGACCCAGATCCCGGATCCGACCGACGTGCAGACTACCTACTCCGCATTTCCTGAGCGTCTTCGAGCACGATTCCGCTGACGCGACATTGACGGATAAGCCGCTTTCGATGGGTCGCCGCACGAACGCGATTGGAAGCACATCCATCGTTTGTTGATCCACCCAACTGGGTCTGAGGGCTCGAAACACGATCTGATTGCAGGCAAGCGGTTCCATGGCTCAGGGCGGGCTCCGTGGATCAATACTTCAATCGATCTCGCTGAGCCAACGGGAAAGATTGTCAGCAGTCGGCGGGCAGATTCCGTAGGTGTCGCCCACTTCGTGGTAGATGTAGCCCGGACGTGAGTCAACACCTGGAACGACGAAATTGACACCGGCCGATGTCCGGATCCACTGCACTTGAATTCCGCCCTCATCGTCCGTCGACGCCCGCCCTCGTGGAATCGATCGGCCTGCCCGGGCGCACGCAGCGGCGGCGTCGCGAAGAACCCTGACGCCGGTGTCAAACGCGTATTCGGACGCGCAGACATCGCCGGTGCTTTCGCTGTCGGCATGAAAACGAAGTTCTTGAAGCTGCGAGAGAATATCGGCCAAAGCACGATCCATCACAAGAGTGAGGGACGGTACAGTAGTCGCGTCGATTGGCAGGGAGGTCATCATGGCCGTGCATCAGAAACTGGCGAAAAATAGTGCTGCTGCGAATACCGGGCTGGGTGAATCATACCACAGTACAGTGGAGTTCCCGCTCTATCGGAGGTCCTCCTGGCACTTCGGTGGACAGGATTCACATTGTCAGTTCAGTGACCGCCGGGGAGACATCACTCCATGACGGTCGCAGTTCCGACTACCACATTCACTGACAATGTCATTCAATTCTTCGTGCCCTCAACCCGCGTTCGTTCCGGTCGCGGCGTAGTCTTCCATCTTGCGCGCTACCGCCAAGGGCAGCACTTTCCGCAGCTTGCGGCTGCGGCGGACTTCGGTCCAGTTCTTCAGGATCGCTTCCGCCTGCCGGCTGCCGGTGCGGGCGTGGTAGTGGATGATCAGCGGGTGGATCCACTCGTAATCGACATAGGTGCAGTCGATGACGGCCACGCTGCGGCTATGCAGCTTGCTCGGCAGGTCGCTGTCCGGGTCCCAGACGAAAAGTTCGCCGCCCGTCATGCCCGAGCCGACTTCGTTCTCGATTGGTCCCAAAATCAGCACCCGGCCGCGCGTCATGTACTCGCAGGCGTACTTGCCGGCCGCTTCGGCAACAATGGTCGCCCCCGAGTTGCGGATGCCCAGGCGATGCCCGGCCCGACCGGCGATGTAGACCGTGCCGCCCGTCGCCCCGTAGCCGACGTTGTTGCCGGCGACGCTCTGAATCTCGCCGCCGTAGTCCGAGGTAGCGTAGTCGAGGGTGATGACGACAGTGCCACCGGAGATTCCCTTGGCGACGCCGTCCTGCGCGAAGCCCATCAGTTCCAGATCGAGCCCGTTGAGGCACCACGCACCGAAGCTCTGACCCGCTTCACCCTCGAAGCGGACCTTCACCCGGCGATGGTTGGGGATGCCTTCCCGGCCGTACAACTTGGCGATCCGGCCCGCCACGGTCGCCCCGACCGAGCGGTCGCTGTTGCGGATGCGGAACACCAGGTCCGCGTTCATGCAGACGTCGATTGCGTCTTTCGCGGCCTCGACGATTCGATCGTTCAGCGTCTTCTCGGTCGGAACGTCACAGACGCCGAAACTGCCGGTCGTCTGCGGGAAGTTCTTATCCAATTCGGAGATGGCCATCTCCGGCCGGATGAAGCGTGAGACATCGACGAGCGCCGCCCGCCCCTTCAGGTTCGGATTTTTGATGAGCAGATCGCCACGGCCGGTGATCTCCCTGATGTGCCGGAAGCCCATGCTGGCGAGGATCGTGCGGGCTTCCTGGGCTACGGAGAACAGGTAGGCCTTTGTGTGCTCGGGGTGGCCCTTGAAGATCTCGGGCGAACCGGTAATTCCTGTCGGGCAGTTCGGGATATGGCACGACTTGCAGACGATGCAGCCCACCGAGACCATCAGCGCCTGGCCAAAGACGAACTGGTCCGCCCCGAACAGAGCGTAC
>JBBQII010000282.1:0-5735 GCA_038324795.1 Gemmatales bacterium | reverse complement strand
TGTAGCTGCTGCTTGCCGACGTCAGTAACCAGATACCGGGCGTTGCCGACGTGTCGACCTTGGTGATGTTTCCTGACCCCACGACCGGCCCGTTCCACGTCGCATTGAAACCAGCGGTGTCGAAGCCATCGACACTGCCGGGAGTGCCCAGCGGGCCATCGAGGATGATCTGCCGGCTGCTGGTCCAGTTGCCGGCCAACGTCAGGGTGCCATTGGCCGCGTTGATCGAGAACGCTGCCGACGGATCGCCGAACACTGAGTCACCGTCGATGATCAGCCGTCCGCCGGTCAGGCGGGTGCCGCCTGCATAGGTCTTTGCACCGGTCACCGCCACCGTGCCGGCCCCGCTGTAGTTGATGCCGCCTGTCCCGTCGATCGGCCCGGCAAGTGTCAACTGCCCGGAAGATTGCGCGACGTTGATCGCCGTTCTTCCTGACTGCAGATCAAGTTGCACATTGAGCGTCTGGCTTCCGGAACCACTGTAAATCAGGCCGCCCTGGCTGGCGAAGGAGTGCATGCTGAACCGCAACGTCGACGTGTTCAAATTGGCAATACCCAACTTCGTCACGTCATCAACCTGCACGAAGCCGGCATTCACACTGATGAGGTTACCCGACAACGTGCTGCCAGTGCCGTTCATGATCAGCGTGCCATGTCCCGATTTCGTCAGCGTCGTCGCGATGACGGCTCCGTTGAACGTCAGCGTCGTCGGGCTGCCAAGACCGCCGATCGTCGAGACGATCAACTCACTCGCGCTCAGCGGGTTGGCGATGCTGAATGAACTTAACCCCGCCAGTGCTCCGCTCGTCAGGCTGAGGGTGCCGGTGCCTGTCAGATCGAACGCGCCAGTGTTGAACAGCGAATTCAATGTGATATTGCCGTCCTGCGCCAGCGGAGATCCGGTCACGCGATTGTTGTTGCCGGCACTCAGGCTGCCGCCGCCGGCGACATCGGCATACTCACTTCCCGTGTCGAGCAGGCGGACGCCGTCGGGACCGTAGGTGATGAAACCAGTTCCCGCCCCGAAATTCGACGCGGTGTTGGATGTGTCCCCCAGCGCCCACGGGATGATGCCGACATCCGCCGAACCCGCTGAACCGGGCCCGACAAGCACGGCCGACGGGGCTGCCCCGTTGATCAGTGTCAACACGATGTTGGCGTTGTTCACCCCGACGGCCGCGACCGCGTTGCCGAGATTGGTGCCGGTAAAGGTCAAAGTGCCGGCGTTCAGACGTTGCAGGTTCGGGATCGTCAGCAAAGTCGAAACGCCCGTCTGCGTGACAGCACTGATCGTGGTCAGCCCACGGGCTTGGACAGTCGGCAGTGCCTGTGCCGTGAAGCCGGTACTTCCGCTGACCTGCACGAATCCACTGGTCGACGTCAGAGTCGTCGCAGGGTTCACGCGCGTGTTGCCGAGCGAATCGCCCAGCGACTTGTTGATTTCAAACGTGCCGCCATCGCGGACGTTGATGGCCGACGAACTCAGGATCGAACCGACTGCCCCCGCAAGTCGGAACACCCCGGCCTGGTTCGAGGTGCCGGCAGGCGCATCAACGATGCCGCCGATCGTTGTCGCGCCACCGTAAGAGTTGCTGCCCGTGAAGGTCTGGATGATTCCGGAACCACTGGAGCGCACCTGCACGCCACCGGCTCCGCTGAGCGTGCCGGCCAGAGTACCGGAGTTGGAGGTACCCGCGATGACCAGATCGCCGTTGAGCGTGAAGTTGTTGACCAGCGTCTGCGTCGTGCTGAAGTAGCCGCCGTTGACGGTTACGGTGTTTCGCGACGTGCCGAAGATCCCCAGCCCGCGGGCGTTGGTGACACTAAGCGTACCGCTCTCGAGTTGAACGCCCCCGGCAAACGAGTTACTCGCCGCCAGCGTGACGATGCCCGCGGTGGATGCCGGACCAGTCGTGCTGATCTTCAGCAGTGCCCCGGTGGCGGTGTTCGATGCGATCGTGCCGCTGACTGTCGTACCGCTGCCGCCGGGGCCGGTGAACGTCAATCCGGTGGCCGTCGATCCGACGGTAAGGCCTGCGGAAAGTACGGTATTCGCACCGCTGCCCGCCTGCTGAACTTGTGCGGCGCCCGCAAAGGCGAAGTTGCCGGAGTTGGCACTGCCGACGGTCAACACGCCGGTGGAGTAGGAATTCAACCGAAGTTGGTTCAGGGTCAAGTTGAGATCGTTGAAAGCCGTCAGCGACCCGGTGCCAAAAGTGCCGAGGTCTACAATGCCGCTCGTACCCGACGACGGGATTGGCCCGGCACCGAACATCCACGCTTGCTGATCGGTGAAAAACTCGGACGACGGCGAAGTCCACGTGTAAGTCTGGGCAGTTGCCGCAGCCTGGCTAAGCAGCAAGGCGGCGGTGACACATGCGAATCGCCATGCCGCAATTCGCTGCGCAGGAGCTGCATCAACAGATCGAACTGCCATGGACCGATTCCGAAGTTCAACAAAAGATGTTGGTCAGGAGTGGTCCGAAATCAAGCGAGGGAGAACGCAAAGTCTATTTTGCCGCCGTCCAAGACCCGTCGAGTCGGGCCAATCCTAGCACAAGCACCGTACCAATAGGATAACTTAATCCACTTTTTTCTATCTTGCCGGGATTGGCACTAAGGCGGAAGTTAGAACGACGACAGTTGCTGGTGGTGGCGGAAGTGTGACTGCGCGACAGTTTGATCACCCCTCGCCGTACTCGTCCTTCCATTCCTCGTACCACGCCATCTGGATCGCTTCGAGGGTTTTTTCATTCGAGTCGGCAGGGCTGCCTTCGAAGTCTTCGAGGTCGAGAATCCATTTGTGCATGTCCGTAAAGCGCACTTCCAGCGGGTTCAGCGAGTCGTAACGCTCGAACAGCATCTCGCCGATCTGGCGGTAGTCGGTCCACATGATCGCCATCGTTTCTCCCTCACCAGTGCATCACGAAGCCGCCATCGACGTTGATCGTCTGGCCGGTCACTTCACTCGACCGCGCCGACGACAGGAACACCACCATGTCGGCCACGTTCTCCGGCCGCTGCCAGCGACCGAGCGGCACCACTGTCCGCACCTTTTCGCCGGCCCATTCGTCGTAGCTCTTGCGCTTCCCGGGCGGCTGCTGGTCATGCCACGCCTGCCAGACGCTGCGGTTGAGCGGCGTCTGCACCATTCCCGGGCAGACCGTGTTCACGCGGATGCCGTGCCCGGCCAGGTCCTTGGCCATGCACTGCGCGAAGTTGATGTTGGCCGCCTTCGATGCACTATAGGGGGGATCCGTCGGCGAGCCGATCTGCCCCGCCACCGACGCGATGAACACCAGCGTTCCCGCCTTCCGGGCCACCATCCCGGGGGCGACCGCGTGGGCCACGTGTGTCATCCCCATGATGTTCACGTCGAGGACGCGCCGCCAATGTTCCGGTTCCAGGTTGGTGAACGGGAACCCGAACTTCCCCGAGCCAATGGCCGCCGCGTGCGCCAGATGCACGATCGGGCCCAGTTCCTTCTCCGTGCGTTCCACCGCGGCCGTCACCGATGCGTAATCAGTGATGTCGACCCGGCACGCCAGCGCCCCGATCTCCTTCGCAGTCGCATCAACGCCGGCCGATGCGTCCCAGAGGGCTACTTTCGCACCCTCGGCCACGAACGCTGCCGCGATCGCCCGGCCGATGCCGCTGGCTCCGCCGGTGATGACCGCCACATGATTCGTCAGTTCCAGGTTCATCCGCCGCGCTTCCACTTGAGGATCGGTTCCTTGGCCGCCTTCACCTCGTCGGGTCGGCTGACCGGCAGCGTGTGCGGGGCCTGATGCAGGAATGCCGGATCTTCGTCGAGGATCTTCAGCAGCGTATCGGCGAAGGCATCCAGCGTTTCCTTGCTCTCGGTCTCGGTCGGCTCCATCATCAGCGCTTCCGGCACCACCAGCGGGAAGTAGACCGTCGGCGAATGGTAGCCATAGTCGAGCAACCGCTTGGCGATGTCCATCGTCGAGATCTTCTTCGTCCGTCGCAGGTTCTTCGCACTGGCAACGAACTCATGCATGCAGCGATCGCCATGCGGCACATCGTAGGCGTGCTTCACGCGTGCCAGCAGGTAGTTCGCGTTCAGCACCGCATTCTCGCTGACCGCCTTCAGCCCGTCCGGCCCCAGCGTGCGGATGTACAAGTACCCCCGCAGCAGAATGCCGACGTTGCCGAAGAAGCTGCGCACCCGCCCGATCGACTTGGGCCGATCGTAGTCGAGGAAGAACCGCCGCTCGCCGGCGTCGCCTTCACTCTTCACCACCGGCGCAGGCAGGTACGGCTCCAGAAAGTCCCGCACGGTGATCGGTCCGCTGCCGGGTCCGCCGCCGCCATGCGGGCCGGTGAATGTCTTGTGGACGTTGTAATGCTGCATGTCCGCACCGAAGTCGCCGGGGCGCGTCTTGCCCAGGATGGCGTTCATGTTCGCACCATCAAGGTACACAAGTGCCCCCTTCTCGTGCAGCATGCCGGTGATCTGCTTGATCTGGTTCTCGAACAGCCCCAGCGTGTTCGGATTGGTGATCATGAACACGGCCGTGTCGGGTCCGAGCTTCGCCTTCAGGTCTTCGATGTCGACCAGGCCGTTCGCGTTGCTCTTCACCGTGACCGAATCGAAGCCCGCCAGCACGGCACTGGCCGGGTTGGTCCCGTGAGCACTGTCGGGGATCAGCACCTTGCGGCGGTGGGTCTGCTTCTTGTCTCGCAGGTAAGCCGCGGCCACGAAGAGGGCGGTCAGTTCCCCCTGCGCCCCGGCCGCCGGTTGCAGCGACACGCCCGGCAGGCCCGAGATCTCCGTGAGGTACTGCTGCATCTCGAAGAGGAGGCGCAGCATCCCCTGGCACGAATCGTCCGCCTGCAGCGGATGCAGCCCGGCCAACCCGGGCAGGGCGGCCAGCCGTTCGTGCCGTTTCGGGTTGTACTTCATCGTGCACGACCCGAGCGGGTAGAAGTTCGTGTCGATCGAGAAGTTCTTCTGCGACAGGTTGTTGAAGTGGCGGATCAGATCGATCTCCCCCACTTCGGGAAGTGCCGGCAGAGCATCCGCGAGCGCTTCCTTCGGGAGGTAGCCGCCCGTCACCGGCACATCGCACGCGGGTACCCGATGGCAGCGCCGCCCCGGCTTCGAAAGATCGCACAACAGTTCGGTCGATTGTGTGTTCAGCATATGGTTCATTATCAGGATTCCAGCGACAAGCGGCGAGCCGGAGATTCAGCCGCCACCCCGCGCATCCCGAACCTCTCGAGTTTTTCCCAACGTCGCGCGGGTTGAGACTATCTTTGCGCGACCCGAGTACTACGTCCACCGGATTCACACGAATCTGCGACATCACGCCCGGCTACCAGGGGGCACCCCTGCCTGTTGACGATGGCCCTTTCGGGGCAAAGCGTCCAAGATCATCGGGATGTCGGTTGTTGATCCCGGTGGGATCACAGAATGAAGCCCCGGATGTGCATCCGTGGTTGGGTTTCGAACCCCGAAGGGGTGAACGTCAATAGCCAGGGGTGGAGCGCAGCGGAACCCCTGTCGGGTGTGCGGAAACCTCCCAAGCCCCAACGGGGCGGCCGTGCGAGTTGCCGCCATGCCGGTGACGTCTCAAGATCTCGGCCGCCCCGTTGGGGCTTGCGGCAAACAGTTCCGTTACCAGGGGTTGCACCCCTGGCTATTGACGATGGCCCCTTCGGGGCAAAGCGTCCATGGGCATGGGGTTGTCGCCTTCAAACCCCGAAGGGGT
>JBBQII010000281.1:0-5750 GCA_038324795.1 Gemmatales bacterium | reverse complement strand
GACTGGTTTGGTCTGGTACACGAGGTGCGCTTCGCCGCGCAGAATGGTGCGTTTGTGGCTGTTGCTGAAGCGGACCTGAACGGGGCCATCGCCGGTCAGTGCCTTGCTCCCCGCGTGGATGCTCTGCGACCAGAAGTCGGCCGGCTGTTCGCCCTGCTGGTTGATTGTCCAGTCCTTGATGATCGGCTGCCAGGTCTTGCCGCCGTCCTGCGACATGTCGATCTGGTACTTGACTTCGGCGCGCGGCGGATTACCTGAAGCGACATGCGCGGCCGCGTGGATGCCGACCGGCTTCTCACCGCGAGGCGACTTCAGTTCGAGGGTGACCGTCGGGCTGCCGAACTTGCCGTCGATGACGGCGCTCTCCGCCTGCGGAAGATTGGGCCCGGCCGAGACGACGGACTGGTTCGACGCGGCAAAGTTGACTACTGATCCGTCATCCTTCAATCGCGGGATGACGCTTGAGCTCGACTGGCAGACGGTGGTGATCGACAGCCCTGCGTTCGCCAACGCCTTCGCCCCCGTGGAGAGTTTCAACTGGTATTGTCGTCGGCCTTTGACGTAATCCGTCAGATCCAACCCATCAGCGAAATTACCTGCGTTGATCCAATTCCGGCCGCGGTCGACGGAGACGGCGACCGTGCATGCCGCTTTGCCGCGAAGAATCAGGCCGTTCTTGCAGCCTTCATCGTACGTGCCCCACGGCTTGTCGTTGGCGGGCGTCGCGCCGATCGTGTACGGCGACACAAACTCGAAGACCACTTCGTTGTCCGTTTCGCTGATCAGTCCCTCGCGGTAGTCGGCGGTGTTGAAGTCCGGCTTGTAGGTGAACACGGCATTGCCGTAGCGTGCCTGGCCGGCCTTGAACGGGGTCCCCTTGGTCGAGCGGTACCTCTTCTCCGGCTGATTCACCCAGGTCTGGGCACGGGCCGGTCCGGCGATGCCGCCCTGCTTGTAGTTGTAACCCCAGAACACAAAGGTGTTGCCGTCTTCCAGGCCTGGTTGCAGGTAACGGCGCAGCGTCTCGCCGCGGCGCAGGTGGACCATCGGTGGCGGGCCGCTGTACCCGGCCCCGTATTCGGCCGAGCGGTACTGGCTGTAGCTCGCCCCGTCGCGCGGGTCGAGCCCGCAGACCAGCCAGCCCTGTTGCTTCAGCGGAAGGTAGTTGCGGTCGGTCAACTGCTTCCAGTTCTGGCTGATCTCCTTGAGCGACATCAGGCGGACATTGTCCTTCGAATAGATCACCGTGGAAAGATCGTGATCGAGCAGAGCCCATTTGCCGTCGCCGTAGGTGCCGCCCTTCAGGAACACTTCAAACGAGTTATGGCCGTCGACACCTGTGACGCGGGCACGGTTGCGGCCGAGCAGCGCCTCCATCTCGCCGACCCATTGTGCATGCGTGGTGCCGCACAGGGAGAAGCCATTGGAGAACAGCCCGGCCCAGTATTCACGGTTCTTGCGGTCGGCCCCTTTGTTGATTCCCTGGCCCCACAGGTCTTCGGCACCGTCCTCCGCGTGAAAGTAATGCGTGTTGCGCCACAGCCATGCCGCCAATGCCTTTTGCTCATCGGTGGTCGGCTTCACGCCGACCACGTGCTTGTACAGTTCAGCCTGCGTGGCGAACAGCCGTTCGAAGGTGGAACAGGCCAGTTCACCGGGGTAATACGGGTGGTCAGTGCGGATCTGCGGGTCGCCGACATCGGCACGCGCGATCGCGGAAGTGAACAGGGTCAGGCAGATCGCCCAGTACGGGAAACGGATCATGGTCGGCCTCATCGGGGGTGAAGGATGTTGTCGGCAGGTTCTGTAGATTTAATCTATCGTGGTCGGCTTGACAATGATCAACTGGAAAGGCTCTGCCATGAAATGCAGCGTGACGATCAGCCTGGTCCCCGAGGTGAAGGGCGGCCCGTTCGTGTTCTGGGACGACCTGTCCGGCAACATCCGCTGTGCGGCCGAGATGGGCTTCGACGCGGTCGAGATCTTCCCGCCCGGTCCCGATGCGATCGACAACAACGCGCTGAGCAGTCTGCTGAAGCAGCACAGCATCGCGCTGGCGGCCATGGGCACCGGGGCTGGCTGGGTGCGCCGCCGGCTGACGCTGACGAGTGCCGATGCTGCCGTGCGCGAGCAGGCGGAAGCGTTCATCCGTTCGATCATCGACACCGCGGGACCGCACGGGGCGCCCGCCATCATCGGCTCGATGCAGGGCCGCTGGGGTGACGGTGTGTCGAAAGAGCAGGCGTTGATCTGGCTGCGCGACGCCCTGAACCGGCTGGGTGAGCATGCGATACAGTACGGAGTCCCGCTGTTGTACGAACCGCTGAACCGGTACGAGACAAACCTGCTCACGACGATCGGCGATGGCGTGCACTTCCTGCAATCATTGACTACAAGCAACGTGAAACTGCTGGCGGACATGTTCCATATGAACATCGAGGAAGTGTCAATCGCGGACGGCATGCGGGCCGGGCGCGGCTTCATCGGCCACGTGCACTTTGTCGACTCGAACCGCCACCCCGCCGGCGGCGGCCATATCGAATACGCCCCGATCGCCACTGCCCTGCGCGACATCGGTTACGAGGGGTATCTGTCGGCCGAGTGCTTCGCCCATCCCGATTCAGCGACCGCTGCGGATATGACACTGGCGGCGTTTCGGAAGGACTTCGGATGAAACGTCATTCTGAGCGATTTTCAAGAACCGCCTGCCAGTGTCGAGGCAAAAACGTGTAGGCGATCTCGTACGACGATTCCAGGGGAAGATTGACATAGGTTTGCTCTGTCAGAAACAGAGGACACTCCGGCATCATGTCACCCACCTTGAGCGGTTGGATGAAACTGCGAATGTCCAAGCCGCTGGCGTAACTGGCCAGGGTCAATGGCTGCGCGGACGTGGAGGCGATGGCATCATCGGAGAATTGCGACCAGATGGCAGGATGAATGCCTTCGGGATCGTGCTTGCCGGGCGGGAACAGGTCGATGACCATCAGGTGCACGCCCGACTTCAGGAAGTCAACGGCCTTGGCGACGAATGCGGCGAGCGCGTCACGACGGTTCTTGTTGCCCGGCGAAATGATCTCGATCACCGCGACGATTCGGTCATCGCTGCTGTGACGGACAACGAGCACCCTCGCGCGGGCGGTGTAAGCATCGCCGGGCGCCAATTGTTGATGCTTTAATCTTGGTGGCGAATCAAGCAATGTGACAACTCCGTGATCAGAACCGCTGAATGATGACCCATTCGATCCGCCTCCTCCGTTGTCGCTTTCGCGTTGAAGTGTGATGACATCCGGTACAGGTCCACTGGCGACCTGCTCCACCATTACGTAGTAGTCACGGGGCAGCAAGCCGGTAACCAGAGTCTTCTTGATCTCCGGAGCCCAGGTGCAATGGAAATCGTGAAACACACCGGCGGGCACAGTTGACCAATCATGGATCGGCATGTCAGTTTCTCGCTGAGCGGGCTGCGTTCGTCGACTACCCAATGATATCGTGCCGAATACGATCTGTTCAAGCAGTGTTGTGATCCACACCAGATGGAAGTGGTGGAACACGCTCGGCGGTACTTTCGTCCAGTTGTGGATCGGCACATTAGTTCTCCGCTACTTCCCATCCCCCGGGTATGGCGCATCGCCCTTCATCGCGTGCCATAGAATCCGGTTGAACGTGTCTTCGTCGGCTTCGTCTTCCTTCTCGAAATCCAGTTCCAGTGACTTGGTCGCCCAGTAGAGGTCCTTGCCCTTCAATTGGCTCAGTGGCTTGCCCATTTCGTCGAGCTTGATGTTGCTCGGCACGTGCGCGTAGGCGGTCAGGTCGGGCTTGTCGGCGAAGCAGCCGCGCATCGGCGTGGCTGACAGGTCCATCTGATTCATCGGCGGCAGGCCGAGGATCAGTTCGATCGACTTCACCATGCCGGTCTGGTTGTAGCAGTTGCTGTCGACATGCTTCCGCTTCGTGTACGGCGAAATCACCATCGCCACCGTGCGATGCCCGTCCACATGGTCGAACCCCGCCTGCGGATCATCTTCCACGACGAAGATGCACGTCTTCGGCCAGAACTTGCTCTTGCTGACCGCTTCCACCACACGGCCCAGGGCAAGATCGTTGTCGGCCACCATCGCCCGCGGCGTCGGCACGTCGGGCTTCGTGCCGTTGGTGTGGTCGGCCGGCAGGAACAGGTACGTCAGGTTCGGCATCGCCCCTGCTTTCTCCCGCTGTGCGAGTTCATCAATGAACAGCTTCGCCCGATAGACGTCGGGCGTCGTCAGCGGGAAGCCGGGGAAGTTCGGGTGCGTGTACGCGTCCAGCGAACGCAGATTCGGCTTCGCGGTGATCTTCACTTTCTGTGTGCCATTGAGGTAATCGTTGTAGACGTCGATCCACTTGGCCGTCGTCGGCACATAGCTCGACTTCACATGCTCGCCGAAGTTGCGGAACGTCTTCTTGTACGCCAGCGCGTTGTCCCACAGGAAACCC
Organism: Gemmatales bacterium; assembly: GCA_038324795.1. GTDB lineage: Bacteria > Planctomycetota > Planctomycetia > Gemmatales > Gemmataceae > JAIOQJ01. The sequence goes on along the minus strand of JBBQII010000281.1, from coordinate 1,274 downwards.
GTGGTCGGAAAGGCGAGCGGGTCGCTTCCTTCATACGGATAGCTACGGGCGAAGCCGCCGAACGATTTCTCGAGGTAGTCGGTCACGTAGGCTTCGTTGACCCATGAATGGCCATCGGCGCTCAGCACGCCCGAGCAGTAGAAGTTGTCGAACAGCGTGAACTCGCGAGCCAGCTTGTGGTGATTTGGCGTGATCTCTTCGGGGAAGATGCAGAGCTTGGCATCACCGTTGCCTTCCTTCATGTCGCCGAAGATTTGATCGTAAGTGCGGTTTTCCTTGATGATGTAGATGACATGCTCGAAGACCGATGGCTCGCCATGGCGCTCGGGCATCGGCAACGGCTTCGCCTCGGGCCGGGGTTTGTCGAGGCCGGCCAGCGCGTAAGCGAGGCGGTTGTTGTCGTTGACTTTCTTCGTCAACTCCGTCAGTTGCTTCTCATCGGGCACGTCGATCATCGAGATCGATCCCAGGTGATCGTGCGTGTTCATGCCCTTCTCGACATCGCGAGGCTGGCTGAGCGAGCCGAGCCCTTTGACGTTGGCGACGAACAGCTTCTTGCCATCGGCCGAGACGCGGATCGCGCCGGGGTACCACGCGGTCGGGATCATGCCGAGCAGTTGGCTGTTCTTCGGCACCGCATGCTCGGCCACGTTCGACTCGCGGTACGGCCCGCCAAGTTGTACGACGGCGATGCAGTTGTTGGTGCCGTTGGCGACGTACAGCGTCCGCCCGTCGGCAGAGAGGGCGACCGCGTTCGAGCCGCTGCCGAACGGCAACCGGGCGGTCGGTTTGCAATCGATCGAGTCAATGACCTTCTCGGCCTCGGTATCAATCACGCTGACCGTGTCGCTGTTGGCATTGGCGACGTAGACGAATCGGCCGGTCTTGCTGGCGGTCATTCCGCACGGATGGCCGCCGACGGGGATGGTGTTGCTCTGCTTCCAGCCGTCGGCCCCCTTGCGGATGACCGAGATGCTGCCGGTGTTGGCGACATTGGTCCGCGGGTCGATCTTCACGGGCGTCATCGAAGATAGCAGCTGCGGGTCGTCCTTGCCGGGCCGATCGCCGCCCCAGTTGCTCACGAAGATCTTGTTGTCACCCAATACCAGGGGCATGTACGGTGCGACGCCGACGGGCACAGCCGTATCGACCTTGCCCGTTGTCGGGTTGAGCAACTGCACGTTGTTGCCGCGTGTGGATGCGACGACGAGCGTTCCGTCCGACAATCGCGCGATCCCGGCCCCGTGCGCGACGCCGCCAACGTCCGGGAGTTT
>JBBQII010000280.1:0-5771 GCA_038324795.1 Gemmatales bacterium | reverse complement strand
GAAGCCGTCGACGACATGCCTGCCGGTCGCATAGTGTTTTCATCCACGGCGAACGGCCGCATCTTCCCGCGTGAGAATGTCGATCGCTGGATCGTGCCGTTGAAAAAAGGGCAGACGGTCCATGCGGCACTGGCCGCGTCGGAGTTCGGCTCCCCGCTGGAGGCACGTCTGCATGTCGTCGATCCATCGGGCAGACGCATCCTTGAAAGCCGGGACAGCGTCCGCGTCGATCCGAGCGTGCGGTTTACGGCCGCGGCCGATGGCGATTACTCCATCAGCGTCAGCGACATCCGCAACGATGGCGGGCCTTCGTACGTCTACCGGCTGACGCTGACCCCCGAAGCAGTTCAACGCCCACTCTCTGCCGGCGCGGCCGAAGGTACGCTGATCGCCGTCCCGTTCACGGGCAATGGCGTCATCGGCAAACCCGACGAAGTTGACGCATGGCCGTTGACCGCACAGGCCGGGGATGCCTTCGAGATCGACTTGGATGCTCAACGCATCGACTCGTCATTGATTGGCGTCATCAGCGTCTTCGATGCCGTGGGCAAAGTTGTTGCACAAGCAGAGTCAACTGCGACCGGCGACCCGTCGCTGCGTTTCGTCGCCCCGGCCGCCGGGAGCTACACGGTCCGTGTGCAGGACCGTTTCCCGCAGCGCGCGGGGCCTGAGCATTTCTACCGCCTGCGCGTGCGTTCCTCGCAGCCGGATATCGAACTGCAAATTGCAGTTCCTTCGCTGACAGTGGCTCGCGGCAGCCAGATCGCGCTGCGTGTCACCGCGACGCGCAAGGGCGGCTACGCAGGGCCGATCTACCTGTCCATGAACGGCCTTCCCAAAGGCGTGACGCTCGCCAAGGACCCGGTCATACTTCCCAATCAGCCGCAGATTGACATTCTGGTCAAGGCGGATGACTCGGCCCGGATCGACTCGTTCCCGGTCTCCGTCACCGGGATGATCATGCCGCCGGTCACTGTCCTGAAGCCGATCCCGCAAGTCATCACGCGCAATGCGTTGTGCCGGATCGGGCAGGACGAGTTCCCTGAAGTTCGCCTGGCCGTCGCGATCCCGACACCATTCAAGATCGCGGGCGACTTCCTGATGCAGCTGGTACCGCGCGGTACGCAGCACGGCCGGACCTACCGCATCGAACGCACGGGCTATGATGGGCCGATCGAGATCGAACTGGCCGAGCGGCAGGCGAGACATCTGCAGGGCGTAACCGCCGGCAGGATTGCCGTCCCCGCCGGTGCAACCGAGTTCAGCTACGACGTGACACTACCGCCGTGGATGGAAACGGGCCGTACCTGCCGGATCTGCGTCATGGGCACCGCGACGATCAAGGACGCCGACGGCAGCGAGCATGTCGTCACCTACTCGTCGAAGGACCAGAACGATCAGATCATCGCGGTCATTGAACCGGAGCGCCTGAGCCTGTCGCTCGAACAGCAGACACTGCGAGTCCTTGCGGGCAAGAGCGGCACAATCGAAGTGACCGTCAGCCGAGGCGAAGGTCTGAAGGTTCCCGTTCGCGTGGAAGTGTTGTTTGCGGAGAAGGCGGGAATCACCATCAGCCCGATCGATATCCCCGCGGACGCATCGGCAGGCGTTCTCAAATGGAACGCATCAGACAAGATGAATGTGTTGCCGCGCCGGCCGATCACGATCCGCGCCACCGCGATCGACGGCAAACGAACGGTGACGGCGGAAGCGAAGTTGGAACTGGTGAAGTAGCAACTCTGAGACTGCGCCGGAAGCGTAAGCGACGTGCTGAATGCATGCCGCTCGGATTTTTCAACAAGTAGACGCCTACGAAACCACGTCGTTTCCAACGGAAGCCGAGTCGCCTGATGGCGATTCACCGGAAACCACAGGCGCAACCTTCGACGGACGCCCGAGTCGCGGTGACAACGAATTCGCATCGGGACGAACGACGCGGAGGGTCAATTCCTGAACGGGCGTCACGCCGTCCAGAAACGTTTCATCGTTGCGATGGGTCGGATCCACGGTCATGGCGTTCGCCCTACGGTCAGTGAAGTTTGATCTGCGTGTCGCACACCCAAATATTATCGCAGAACATCTCGAGAGTATAAACCCCGGGCTTCTCGAAGCGGCATCCCTCAATCATCATGGCCACCTGCAGGACAGTGGTACGATCCGGAAAACGGACAAACCTGACGTCAGTGGTCCAAATGAGTTGGTCTGTCGCGGAATAGCGGATATCGGCAAACAGCGAAACCTCGCCGAGTCCGTTGGCCCGTTGTGTGAAAACGCAGAATCGCGACTGGTCATAAGGGTAGCCTGACTTCGGACGGATGGCGTTGAAGAGACCGTAAAGGTCAATCTTTCCCTGACTGTATCCCACATACGCATCACAAAGAGTGCTTGCTTTCGCGACTGGCACAATCGATGGCATGGGATCTCCGAAAGTGGAACTTCCGCACGCAGCATCCTCGACGTTCGGAAACCCTCACGTCGGGGCTTGCTTCCTCTTTCATTCCGAATTCCGCAATCGGAGTTACACGGGCGCTTTCAACAACTCCGCCGCTCCGCCGGCCAGCAGCCGGGCGGCCAACTCGTTGCCGAGGTTCAGCGGCTTGTCGGCGGGGCCCTTCAGCGTATCGACGATCCGGCGTTTGCCGTCCTGCGACAGCACGGTGCCGCGCAGCGTCAGCGTTCCGTTGGTGCCGCTCGTGTGGGCACCGATCGGTACCAGACAGCCGCCCCCCAGGGCGTAGAGCATCGCCCGCTCGGCCTGCACGGCGTTCCATGTCGCCGGGTCGTTGATCGCTTCGACGGCATCGCGTGATTCCACATCGTCGACCCGGCATTCCAGGCCGATCGCCCCCTGGCCAACGGCCGGCAGCATCCACTTCGGGTCGAGCACTTCCGTGATGCGGTCATCGAGACCGAGCCGATGCAGGCCCGCTTCCGCGAGAATGATCGCATCGAGGTTCTGCTCGCCCAACTTGCGCAAGCGTGTCTCGACATTCCCTCGCAGGTCGACCGCGACGAGATCAGGGCGTTCGTTGAGCAACTGCGCCCGGCGACGCAGACTGCTGGTGCCAACGACCGCCCTCTCAGGCAAGTCGGCGAAACACTGATGACGTATCGACACAAACACATCGCCATTCGGCCCGCGCGGCGGCACGGCGGCAAGTGCAAGCCGGGGCTCGGGTATCGTCGGCAGGTCCTTCAAGCTGTGTACGGCCACGTCAACGCGCCCGTCGAGCAGCGCCTGTTGAATTGCTTTGGTGAACACACCAAAGCCGCCCATCTGCGAGAGCGGCTTGTCCTGAACCTGGTCGCCGATCGTTTCGATCAGCACCAGTTCGACGGCGCGCGGAGCAACGACCGGCCGCAACCGGTCGGCCACGTGGTTCGCCTGCCACATTGCCAGCGGACTGCTTCGTGTGCCCAGCCGCAGAGGTGGAATGTTGGCCATGCCGTTACCCCCGCCGGCCGCGATAGTGGCGGATCAGGGCATTGGTGGAGCCGTCGTGCCCCAAGGCAAGATCTTCCTTCGATTCCAATTCGGGCACGATCCGCATTGCCAGCACCTTGCCGAGTTCAACGCCCCATTGATCGAATGAGTCGATGTCCCAGATCACGCCCTGGGTGAACACGGCATGCTCGTAGAGGGCGACCAGTTTACCGAGCGCCGACGGCGTCAATTCGTCCATCAACATTGTGTTCGACGGCCGATTGCCATTAAACGTGCGGTGCGGGATCAGCCAGTCGGGCGTCTTCTCGGCCTTCAACTGCTCGGCAGTCTTGCCGAACGCCAGTGCCTCGGCCTGAGCGAACACGTTGGCCATCAACAGATCGTGGTGCCGGCCAAGCGTGTTGTGCGACTTGGCGAAGCCGATGAAGTCGCAGGGGATCACCTTCGTGCCCTGATGAATCATCTGGTAGAACGAGTGCTGGCCGTTGGTGCCCGGCTCGCCCCAGTAGATCGGCCCGGTCTGGTAGCTGATCTCCTTGCCTTCCATCGTCACCTGCTTGCCGTTGCTTTCCATCGTCAACTGCTGGAGATAGGCGGGGAACCGCTTCAGGTACTGGTCGTACGGCAGCACGGCGACGGTCTGCGCGCCGAAGAAGTTGTTGTACCACAGCCCCAGCAGGCCCAGCAGCACCGGAAGGTTGCGGCTGAACGGCGCGGTGCGGAAGTGTTCGTCCATCTGCCGGAAGCCATCGAGCATTGCCTGAAAGTTCGCTGGGCCGACAGAGATCATCGTCGACAACCCGATGGCCGATTCCATCGAGTAACGGCCGCCGACCCAGTCCCAGAAGCCGAACATGTTGGCGGTGTCGATACCGAACTTCGATACTTCCCCTGCGTTGGTCGAGATGGCGACGAAGTGTTTCGCGACGGCTGATTGATCCGCCCCGAGGCCCTTCAGCAGCCAGTCGCGCGCGGTCGTCGCGTTGGTCATCGTTTCGAGTGTCGTGAATGTCTTCGACGCGACGAGGAACAGCGTCTCCGCGGGGTCCAAACCGTGCACGGCCTCGGCAAAGTCGGTACCATCGACGTTTGAGATGAAGCGGAAGGTCAGGTTGCGGTCGCTGTAGGATTTCAGCGCTTCGTAGGCCATGACGGGGCCCAGGTCGCTGCCGCCGATGCCGATGTTCAGCACGTTGCGGATGCGTTTGCCGGTGTGCCCCTTCCACGATCCATCGCGGACTTTCGTGGCAAAGGCACTCATCTTGTCGAGCACGGCATGAACTTCGGGAACGACATCGGTGCCATCGACGACGATCGATGCACCCCGCGGGGCGCGCAGGGCGGTGTGCAGCACTGCCCGGTTCTCAGTGATGTTGATCTTCTCGCCGCGCATCATGGCGTCGATCTTCGCTTTGAGCTCGGCCTCTTCCGCCAGCTTGATCAACAGCGGGATCGTTTCATCGGTGATGCGGTTCTTCGAATAGTCGAAGTAGATGCCCAGGTCCTGTACGACGAGTCGCTCGCCGCGCTTCGCGTCGTCGGCAAACAGTTTCCGCAAGTGGGTATCGCGGATGGCGGCAAAGTGCGACTGCAGCGCCTTCCAGGCGGGTCGATCCGTCAGCGACACAGGGCTGTTGGCCATTGCGGGGACTCCCAGGGGACTGTAGTTTCGACATTCCTCAGTGTGATGTAGTCGTTTCGCCAGCCGATGCCAGCGGGATTTCGGTGTAAGTGGGGTTCGCGTTTGTCGTCGGCTGTCACGATCGCGCGTTGTGCTTGCACTTGCGACGTTCAGTTGGGAAGATAGGCTTGCTGAGGTTCAGGCGAAAGACTGCTTGTGTTGAAGGAGACGTGCGATGCCCGGAATATCGTACACGATCGCGCGAAAAAGAGTGCGGGTCGTCGAAGAAGCCGTCGATCAATGGCAGATCGAACACGGAACGGCAATGCTCGCGTGCGATATCGAAGATCTCGTGTTCGCGACGGCGGACCTGATCGAACCCGTGGAACGGGTTGCGAACTTCATTCAACATGGCCCTTCCGCCCATGGCGGCACCGACCAGTTTGTTCAGCCGCACATGATCGGGTCATTGGTCGAGAAGGCGTTAGCGCTATTCGAAAAGATGGCCGGGTTGGTGGCCGATTCCGAAAGACTGGAATTCGAAATCACAGGACTCGATCGATTTCGTGATTCCCGGCAGCGGATCGAATTGATCCGCGACAGGCTGTCGCGCCAATGGATGCTGCCCGACCGAGATCGAGTCAGGGCCGCACTCGCCGAGTTCGCCGCCGGTGAGTATCGGGTACTTGAAGGAACATGAATCCG
>JBBQII010000279.1:0-5772 GCA_038324795.1 Gemmatales bacterium | reverse complement strand
GCCGACAACGGGAATCTGCTTCGGGTCGCCGGTCGCGACGGAGCGCTTGAACAAGTAGTGATAGGCGATGAAACCCGACGCCGCGGCAAGGAGCACCGTCGCAACGACCGGGCGATTCTCTTCCGCCTTTTCGATCGCGCGCAGGAACTGATCGGTGAACCAGTAGGCCAGCCAGAACAGCAGATTGACGCCGGGAATCGCGTAGAGAGCATCCGCGAGCAGGAATCGCCGGAAGGGCAGCCGCATCACGCCGGACATGATGAAGATCGGGGTACGGATTCCGGGAAGAAATCTCGCCACCAGCAGGATCGCGATTCCGTACTCCAGGAAGTTCCGCTCGATCTTCTCTTTCTTCTCGGGCGGCAGTACCCGCTTTTGCACCCATTCGCGCTGCAGCAGTTTGGTTCCCCATTGTCGGCCGATAAAATAAAGGATGATGTCGCATATCACGACGCCGATGATGCACACTGGCAGCATGATCCACCATTTCATCCATGAATTGGGATTGGCCCACTCCCGGCCGACGAGTACCCCGCCCGTCACAATGGGCAGTTCCTCGGGGATCGGCACACCCACGGCGGAAATGACCAGCGCGGTGAACACGCCAATGTACTGCCAGATATCGTTCCAGGGAATCATTCCCGATATGCTATGTTCTCCCGTTTCATGCGTCCGCTGAATGCCGATCAAAAGGAGACCGCATCCATGAAACTCGGTCTGATCAACTCCGCCTGGGTGCAGTCCGGCCGTGGTACCGCGTGGGGCATTCAGAAGACCAAAGAACTCGGTTTCGACACGATCGACATCTTCGCTGACCCGCTCGACATCGATGCCCGTGAGCGGCAGTTGATCCGCAAGGAGTGCGCGGCAGCCGAGTTGCCGATCGTCAGCGTTGCCTGCGTAGCCACGGGGCTGATCGACTTCAACGCGTCCGTTCAGCGGTTTCACCTGGACCGCTGTGAAGCCTACCTCGACTTCTGCTACGAACTCGAAGCGAGTAACCTGCTGCTGGTGCTGGGCGAATATGTCTGGGAACGACAGGTGATCCCGCCGACCGAGCAATGGCAAACGGCAGTGCGCAATGTCCGCATGCTAGGGAACTATGCCGACAACCTGGGCCTGAAGATCGCGCTGGAACTGGAACCGTTCAAGCTGTCGCTGCTCAACGATGTTGTCAGTATGGTGCGCTTCATTGATGAGGTGAACCACCCGGCCGTGGCCGCGAACATCGATGTCTCGCACCTGCAACTGGCGAACGTCGCCCCCGAGGAACTGCGCCGGCTGAAGGGCAAGGCGATCCACGTGCACATCAGCGACTGCGACGGCAAGGTCCACGGCGACTTGCCCCCCGGCCGAGGTGTCGTGAACTTCGACCCGTACCTGAAAGAGATTGCCGCGCTCGGCATCGACGGGGCGATCAGCATTGAACTGGAATACTCCCCCGAGCCGGACAAGATCACCGAGTGGGTCGCCGAGGCGTACACAGCGACCGATCGACTGATGCGGAAGTACGGCCTGCGGTCGTAGCACACACGACTATGCGCGTGATTGAAGGGACATCATGACGATCAACGTCGTATGCACGGAATGCGAGAGCCGGCTGACGGTGCAGGAGGACCTGCTCGGCCGGAACATGCGCTGCCCGATCTGCCGGGAGATCTTCGTCGTCGCGGTTGCCGACGAATTGCCGGTGATTCCCGCTGAACCGGCGGCGACAGCGTCCGCGGAGCGGCCGGCCATCGCCCGGGTCGAAGTTTCCGTGCCGAAGTACACCACTGGCACCATTGACGACTTTGTGCAGGTACTGCCAACCGAGCCGGTGGAGCCGCCGAACGAGATCGTATGGTCCGAACCTCCCGCGGCTGAACCCGAACCGATACCGCCGCTGGACGATGGACCGACAGAAGTCGTCTGGACCGAAGGCGCCACTCCCGACCACGAACCGACTCCCCCCGATGCGGTCAAAGAGCGGCTGCCGACGCCGGTCCGTGAAGTTGTCCGGCCACGCAAGAAGCGCAGCCGACTGGCGGTGCTGATCGTCCTCCTCCTGTTCGCCGGTGGCACCGCGGCAGTGGGCGGCGTGTTCCTGATGCGCTATCTGAATGCCGCGCCGGACCGCCTGTTCGAGGTGGCGAAGAGAGACTACGCCGCCCGCAACTACGAATCAGCCCGGCGAAGCTACGAGGAGTTCGCACGCGACTATCCCGCCGATCCTCGCGCGCCCGAGGCCTCCTTCTTCACTGAACTCAGCGCCCTGCGTTCGACCGCCTATTCGCTGGGCGTGCGCGCTGATCCGGCACCGGCAGTTGCGCAGTTCGACAAGTTTCTGCTGCAGTCCGATGGACCTTCGATGAAGCCGTTCACCGAACCGGGCAAGTTCGGGGTCGACATCTGGGAGACGGCCGCCAAGCTCCTTGAGGAGGTCACATCCAAAGGTCTGGATGCGTTCAACCGTGACAAACCCGATGACTCGGCCGGGCTGCTCGAACAAGCCCGGCACGTCGGTGCGATCGTCGACCGCTTCCGGCCGAAGGACTTGGATCGCGAAAGTTCCTTTTCACAGATCGCGGAACTTGATCGCAAGATCACCGATGGGCAGGCCCGTCTGGCGTTCCTGGCCGAGGTACGCGAACGACTGAACGAACCGGACGATGCGATGATTCTTGCGGCTCGCAAGCAGGCCGAGGACGCGGGCCATGCAGGGGATGCCCAGTTCCAGCAACTGATCAACGCGGCCGACCGCAAGATGGCCGACCGCGTGACCTACGCGCGATTCGACCCGCCGATCATGGCCGTGCGCGATCGCAAGCCCACGCAGACAGGTGTATTGTTCGCGCCGCGGCTGGACCCTGTCCGCAAGCAGTCGCCCGTGGGCAACGGCGTCTTCTTCGCCCAGCATGCGGGCATACTGTACGCGCTGGCGGAGGGGGATGGCCATGTCCTGTGGGCCGCGCGCTCGGGCATCGACAGTACCGCTTTGCCCGTGGTGATACCCGGGACTGACCTTCACCCCGACCTGGCGATCCTGCTCACCAATGATGGAACGACCGCGGGCATCACAGCCTGCCTGTTGCGCACCGGCGAAACATTCTGGCAGCAATCATTGCCTGCCGCTCCCATCGCTCAAACGACTGTTGTTGGCCAACGGCTGTTTGTGCCGCTGCACGATCCGCCAATGCTGCCGGGCACCAAGAAGCTGCCGCGCGATCAGGTGGGGCAGATCATTGAAATCGAACTGACGACCGGCACGCAGATCGGCAAGATCGCCCTGGGTCGGTCGCTTGGCAGTGCGGGCATCCGCCGACCGGGCAGCGGGCACCTCTACTTCGCCGCGCAGGCGCGCGGCATCTATGTCTTCGATGTCGACAAGATCGGCCATGACGGTCAGCGTGCCGACCCGACGTTTCTCGGCATGATCAACACTGGCCACGCGCCAGGGCAACTGCACGGCCAACCGCTGATCACCACAAATGAAGGCGATTCTGGCAGCTTTATGCTGCTGTCGCTCAGCGACGGACTGGATGCGATGAAACTGCAGGCGTTCCCGCTTCCGCCGGCCGATCAGGTGCCGGCCGTGGCTGGCGCGCTGCCCCCCGCCATCGCATTGCCGGGCTGGTTGTCGTTTCCGCCTTACGTCGACGCGGAGAAGCTTGCGGTCGTCACCGATCGCGGTGTTTTTGGCCTGTTCGGTATCCGCCAGGCGGGCAATCTCGATTCGCCGTTGTTCGTGCTGCCCGCGGAATCACATTCTGCCGGCGACGCACATCGATCGGGTCGCGGACAGATCGTGCATGCGGATGAGAACTCGTTCTGGCTCCTTGCACAGGGCCAACTGCGGCAACTTCAGTTGTCGCTGGATTTCGAGCGAGGCCTGCGGCTGGTGCCGCGCGGCAACTCACTCACGCTGGGCGAACCGCTGCAGCCGGCGCAGGTGATCGGCAACCTTGCGTTGGTTGTCACTCAGGTGGGGCCCTCATGTCGGGCGACCGCGATCGATCTGCGGACCGGCAGCGTTCGCTGGCAGCGGCAGATCGGCCTGGTGGCCGAGCGTGACCCGCTGCGACTGAGCGATTCGGTCGTCCTGATCGATCAGGCGGGCGGGCTTTATCGGCTCAATGCGGAATCACTGGCGACGGCCAACTCGGCCGAGTGGTTGATCGACGAACGCTGGCTGATCGCCCCGCCGTTTGCCGACACTGTCGGCCCGACATGGCTGCTGCCAACCGGAACCGGCGCGACGACGATCGGATTGACGAACAGCGATGGCAAACTGAACGTGGTGGTGCGCGAGTACGATCCTGCGAAGGGCGTGCGTGAACGTAGCGGCGCGGTTCCCGCGATGATGGCGGGCAACCCGATCGTCGTCGGCCGATCGGTGATGCTGCCGCTGATGAACGGGATGCTCTATCGGCTGTTGCTGGACGAGCCCGGCAAGCCGGTCGAAGCCGGTCCGACCTGGCGCGGCGACAAAGTGAATGCGAATGAACAGGGCTGGCTGTCGGCACTCTCTGACAGTGGGTTCATCGCCGGCGATGGCGGCAAGGGTCTGGTGCGCTGGCGCTGGGCTGTCGACAGCGAAGAGTTCTCGCGCGTGGCGGGGATAAGTTTGAGCGAGAAGCTGGGTGCGCCGGCTCTTGTAGTTGGCGATGCCAACAAGCGGCGGGTGATGCTTGCCGATGTGAAAGGAAACGTGACGCTGTGGGATGCCGACCGATTGAGCCCGACCGCGCAGCCGCTGCAAAGTTGGCGAACGAATGAGAAGGGCCCGATCCTGCCTGGGAAGCTGACGGCGGGACCGATGCGAGAGGGTGACGGACGGATCAGCTACATCGTTGATGGGACGAGGATCGTGCGGTTAAGACCTGTTGACGTGATGGGCTGGGAATATCAGGACACGATCCGCGTTGAACATAGCGCCATCGTTGGCCGGCCGATGTTGTCTGGCGATCGGCTTATGGTGACGACTCGCAAGAGTCGCATCGACACATTCAACAATCTCGATGGATCAACCGTCGGCCCGGCAAAGCAGTTACCCGGCAATGCCGCCCCCGCAGCCGCCGCCATCCCGCTTGACGCAAAACGGACACTGGTTCCGCTCTCGGATGGGACCTTGCTTCTGGTGCCGTGAACTGGGAAGCTGCGATCAATCCTCGCTGGAGCTCGGGCTCTGATCGCAGCGCGAACGCTTTCGTTCAGTTCTGCTACTTCCGCCAGTCCTTCGGTACATCGAGGATGCTGCCCGGTGTCAGCCGCAGGTAGCGCAGGAAGTTGGCTGACTCCGCCCCCGCGCTGAGCAGGCTGGTCCCTGTGCCAGCGGCGAATGCCGCCGACAATGCGGTGCCGCGGGCAGGCCCGGTGCCGTCGCCAAGCTTCGGAAGTTGGTCGTAGGTCATCACGTTCGGTTTGATGAGCAAATCGGACACCGGGCCGGCACCGATCGCACTGAACGGCTCGGGCTGTCTGTTCGCGTGCATCGCCCCGACACCGACGACGGTGCGGGCGTCGCCTGGCACAGCCACGCCGCCGAGGAACGATTCGTAGTCGCCGAAGATCGGTCGGCCCTTGGCACGCGTGGCCGGATCGACCACCTCAAGGAAAAGCCGTGGCCGAAATTCCCAGTGAATCTCCTGCTCGCGGATGCCGAGCGCACCGCCGGGCAGCAGGGTGTTCGGCTGCCGGCCGTCGACGCGCACGGCATAGCGACCGGCCGCGGGCAGTACCAGTTCAATTGATTGCTCGTAGATGCCGAAGTCGGGCTCGCTGACCAGCCGT
>JBBQII010000278.1:0-5782 GCA_038324795.1 Gemmatales bacterium | reverse complement strand
AATCTCATGGAAGTCTTCGGCCACACCCGCAGCAGAATCGCCGCCAACTACGCGTTGATCACGACGGATACGCACGTGCCGAGCACTCCCATCAATTGGGAGAAGTCGAAGCTGTACGTGCATATCTCCCCGCACTTGGGGGCACGTTTCGCGCAGTACACCGCGCTGATGGAAGCAGGCGGTCGGGCGGGGCCGGCGCTACCGGGTGTCGAGCGCGTGATCTACATTCTTGAAGGAGAAGTCGCGCTGCGCAGCAGCCGCAGTCGCGATGTTGTCCTGCGGGCGGGCGGCTATGCGTACTTCCCGCCCGACGACGCGAATGCGCAGGCGTTCAAGGCGTCCAGCGCGTGCAAACTATCGGTCTTCGAGAAGGTCTATACTCCCGTGACAGGCATCGACCCGCCCCTCTTCCGACACGGGCAGGAGCAGGATATTGCCGGCGATCCGTTTCTGGGTGACCCCGACGCACGGCTGAAAGTCCTGCTGCCGACAACGCCCGATTTCGATCTGGCCGTCAACGTCTTCACCTATCAGCCCGGGGCCGCGCTGCCTCAGGTCGAGGTGCACATCATGGAGCACGGCCTGCTGATGCTGGCCGGGCAGGGGGTCTATCGTCTCGGCGATGACTGGTTCCCGGTGAAGGAAGGCGACATCATCTGGATGGCCTCCTACTGCCCGCAGTGGTTCGTGGCGATGGGCAAGTCGCCCGCCCGGTACCTGTACTACAAAGACGTCAACCGCGACCCGTTGGCCTAAGGAGGCCCCGACGTGCTGAATGTGGATATCGACCGTCTGATCGCGGAACTCGATCGCCTGGCGCACATGAGCGATGCCGAAGCACCGGCCGTTACGCGCGTGCTGTACACGCAACCTGATATGCGTGCCCGTGCCATGCTCAAGGAGATGTGCACGGCCGCGGGGTTGCAGGTTCGCGAGGATGCCGTCGGCAACCTGTTTGCCCGCTGGCTCGGCCGCGAACCGAACCTGCCGGCCGTCGGCACCGGCTCGCATACCGATGCGATTCCCTATTCCGGCCGCTACGACGGCACCGTCGGCGTGCTGGGCGGGCTGGAAGCGATCCGCGCACTGCAGGCCGCGGGCTTTTCGCCGAAGCGATCGATCGAACTGCTTATGTTCACCAGTGAGGAGCCGACGCGCTTCGGCATCGGCTGTGTCGGCTGTCGGCTCATGTCCGGCGCGTTCGAACCGGCCGCATGTGCCGATCTTCGGGACAGTGCCGGGGCCCGCTTCGACGATGTGCGGCTGGCGGCCGGGTTCACCGGTACGTTGGCGAGCGCCCGCCTGGGCAGCGACTACTACAGTGCCTTCGTCGAACTGCACATTGAGCAGGGGCCGATCCTCGAAGATAAGAACCTCGCCATCGGCGCGGTGACCGCGATCGCCGCCCCGGCGGCACTGCGGGTGAAGCTGACCGGCAGTGGCGGTCACGCCGGCGCGGTACTGATGCCGATTCGCCGCGATGCCCTCTGTGCCGCAGCGGAGATTGTGCTGGCGGTCGAGGCGGCCGCGAAGGAGTCCGGCAGCCCGGACACGGTTGGCACGGTCGGCATCTGCGACGTGCACCCCGGGGCGATCAACAGCGTGCCCAGTGAAGTGAACCTGACCATCGACATCCGCGATGTGGCCCCCGGCCCGCGTGACAATGCCGTGGAGCGGACACGGCAAGTGATTGATGCCGTCTGCGCCAAGCGCGGCGTGGCCGCCGAGATCGAGACGATCCACAGCGATCCGCCAGCCGCGATGGCTGAGCATGTCGTGCGTGCCGTCGAGCAGGCCGCTGTCGCGGCCGGGGCGTCGTGCATCCGAATGGTGAGCCGGGCGTACCACGATTCACTGTTCATGGCCCGCATCGCCCCGACGGGGATGATCTTCATCCCCTGCTACAAGGGCTACAGCCACCGGCCCGACGAATACTCATCGCCCGGAGCGATCAAGACGGGTGTTGAAGTGCTGGCACGAACCTTGCGCGAGTTGAGTGAGGCGTAAACAGTCGTTATCATTTCACCCACACCCTCCGTGAGAGAGAGGTCGAACTGGTGATAATGACGCCCAAATGGTGATAATGACGTCCAAACGGTGATAATGACCTCCCAAACGGTGATAATGACCTCCCGAAAAGTGATAATGACCTCCCAAACGGTGATAATGACGCCCAGTTGGTGAGAGAGACGCCCGGACGGTGAGAGAGACATGATCGCGGCTGCAAGCCCCGGAGTTCGGAAACTTCACCCCGGGGCTTGACATTCCCGCGCCCTCACTCCCGCCGCAGCGTGCCGGTGATCAGGCCGTGCGGTTCGTCGGTGGCGACGAAGATCTCGTTCGGGTTGTCGCGCGACAGCGGGGTCAGGTTCATCAGCAGTCGATGGCGGTTCGGCATCGTCAGGGTGATCTCGTCGATGCCGGGGCAGGCGTTTAGTGCCGCTTCGCCCATTGCGTGCAGTGTATGCTGAACGCCCAGGCTCTTGTGCGTGGCGAACGATTCAAGCAACGTCTGGCGGATCAGGGTGAACGTGATGTCATCGCCCGCTTCCGTGTACGCCCAGCAGGCGTTGACTTCAGTGGCGAAGATCCGGTCGTCGGTGTCGGGCAGCGTGCGCAACTCATCGCGGTGGAAGTCGCGGAAGGCCGAATCGGTGGTCTTCAGCACCAGAAGGCTTTCGATGCCCGCAGTGAGAATCTCTTCATCTCGGGTACAGTTCGTCTGGCAGACGCGTACCTCCGGCCCGGTGCCGATGAATGCATGTGGATGCGGCATACCGTTCACCGCGATGCGCTGCCAGCCCTGCACGCGGATGTCGATCGTCGCCCCATCCACCTGCGGGTAGCGCTGCACGAAGTGCCGGCCCAGCAACCGGGCGAACGCATCGGGACTGGTCAACGCGACGTCCCGGGCGAGAGCGTACACAGTGTTCCGCATCGTGTCGGTTGCGACCACCTGACGATTGTCGCCGACCGAGTACGCCGGTTCAAAGTCGCCGTTCAGTTGGACGTCGACGCTCCATTCGGCCAGATCGTGGCGATCGGCATGGCGGGTGACCTTGGTCAGGCGAATCCTGGATTTTCCGTACGCGTTATGCGTGAGTACAACAGCCATCAGCCCTTCTCCCCCATAGATGTGATCGAGCGATGATACCACACCCGACGGCCGATGGAACAAGCGAATGGGTACTGCGCGGCCGGTCGGTCTGGCTGCCGGATGGCCCGTCACCGGCCGCAGTGCTGATCAGGGGCGGCACGGTCGCGGACGTTCTGGCATACGACGCCGTGCCGGCCGGTGTGCCGATGATCGACGCGGGCGATGCTGATGTGCTGCCGGGGCTGGTGGAAACGCATGCCCATATCAACGAGCCGGGCCGGGCCGACTGGGAAGGGTTCGCTACAGCGACCCGGGCTGCGGCCGCAGGCGGCATCACCACGCTGATCGACATGCCGCTCAACAGCAGTCCGGTGACAACCACGCTGAATTCGCTGCGGATGAAGCAGCAGGCGGCCGTCGCATCGACGTATGTTGATCTGGGCTTTCATGCCGGCGTCGTTCCGGAACTGAGTGAAGTTCATGAGTTGATCGACGCGGGTGTGACTGGCTTCAAGGCGTTCCTGTGTCATTCAGGAATCGATGAGTTTCCCAATGCGACGGAAGCTGATCTCGGCCGGGTGATGCCGCTTTTGGCGAGAGCGGGCGTACCGCTGCTGGTGCATGCGGAACTGCTTTCGCCGTTGCCCGCGGGTGTCGCCGGGCGCTTCGAACGCGAACCGCGTTCCTTCGCCGCCTGGCTGGCGACCCGGCCCGCATTGTGGGAAGAGAATGCGATCCGCCTGATGATCGACCTGTGCCGGGACACAGGCTGTGCCGTGCATATCGTGCATCTGGCCGCCGCCAACGAGTGCCGGGCGATTCTGAAGGAAGCGAAGCAGGCCCGGCTGCCACTCACGGTCGAGACCTGCCCGCACTATCTGACGTTCGCGGCCGAAGAGATTCCCGATGGCGACACCCGCTACAAGTGTGCCCCGCCGCTTCGTGAACGGGTCGAGCGCGACACTCTGCGGCAGATGGTGATTTCCGGCGAGATCGACACACTTGGCTCGGATCATTCGCCCGCCCCGCCGGCAATCAAGCATCTCGATGATGGCAACCTGCGGGCGGCATGGGGCGGCATCGCATCACTGCAGTTGCTGCTGCCCGCCAGCTTGACGGCCGTCGGCCACCTGGCCGCCATTGTCCCCGCCCTGACATCGCGCCCGGCAAAACTGGCGGGCCTGTCGCACCGCAAGGGAGCGATCGCCCCGGGGATGGATGCCGACTTCGCGATGGTCGATGCCTCGGCCGAGTTCACGGTGGCGGGAGCCCGGTTGCAGCATCGGCACCCCGCGACGCCTTACGAAGGCCGGTCACTCAAGGGCGTCGTACGGCAGACAATCCTTCGCGGGCGGATGGTGTTCGATGGTGAATCGTTCGCGGAACCGGGCGGCACGTTGCTCGAGCGAAAGCCGGTGAAAGCATGATCGCCAATGATCTCAACGCGATGACCAGTGAAGATGCCCGCAACGCGCTCACCCGCTGCTGCGGATCGGCGCGGTGGGTCGACCTGATGCTCGCGCGTCGGCCATTCGCGTCGTCGGCCGAAGTGCTGGCCGCGGCTGATGCAGTCGATGCGGCCCTGACACGCGATGACTGGCTGGCTGCATTCGCGGCCCATCCGCGCATCGGCGATATCGACACCCTGAAGAAGAAGTTCGCAACCACGGCGGCTCTGTGTGAAGGCGAACAGGCGGGCGTTGCGGCCGCGAACGACGACACTCTGCGGCAATTGGCGAAGGGCAATACCGACTACGAAGCCCGCTTCGGGCATATCTTCATCGTCTGCGCCACCGGCAAGTCGGCCGACGAGATGCTGGCGATTCTGCAGGCCCGCCTGCCCAACGATCCGGAAACCGAGTTGCGCATCGCGGCCGGGGAACAGGCGAAGATCACGCGCATACGACTGGAGAAATGATGGCTCATCTGAGTACGCATATCCTCGACACGTCGCGCGGCCGACCGGCGGAAGGCGTGGCGATTACGCTGGAACGCCGTGGCGATGCGGGCTGGACGAAACTGGGCGAAGGAATCACCGACCACGACGGCCGGGCCGGCAACCTGCTGCCCGCCGGCGAGACGCTGATTGCAGGCGACTATCGGCTGACATTCGCGGTGGCGGCCTACTTTGAATCGCTGAAGGTGGGCGTCTTCTACCCGGAAGTGATCGTGCAGGTGCGGCTCGACGGCAGCGTGGACCGGTACCATCTGCCGCTGTTGTTGAATCCGTACGGGTACTCGACGTATCGGGGGAGTTGATGCGGGGGCGTGCAGCCTGTTGGGATACGGGCTTCCGCGGTGTCGAATCGCGTTGAAAGCTCACTGGTTTGCACCTGAAAGGCCCGGTCCTAAAGCCCAGGCCGAAGGCCTGGGATCGCATTGGGTGTGGGCGTCGGCCCTGAAAGGGCCGTTCATTTCCGGGTTATTCCCAGGCCTTCGGCCTGGGCTTTAGGAATGAGCCTTTCAGGCTCAAAGCCCACGCCGGGTGCGCCGAAGCGGCGACCCGGGGCTAGATCTCTGTGACGGCATAATTGTCGGGTGATGCTTCGGGATTTGCAGGGTGGGGGGGGGGGGTGTGGGGAAGGCCCACCCCACCCCCCGGGTGGGGTGGCAAAAAAAAAAACACCCCCCCAACAAAAAAGAAACCGGCAACCGGACACAACAACAAAAATAAATTTAAAAAAA
>JBBQII010000277.1:0-5795 GCA_038324795.1 Gemmatales bacterium | reverse complement strand
ACAAAAAGATCCGCGATATCAATGTTGGTTCGCTGTCGGGCTGGGGCGGCTTCGAGATCCTGCCGAACGGCAACTTCCTGATCGCCTACTACGGCCAGGGTGCCAAGTACGCCGAGGTCGACAAGGAAGGCAAAACCGTCTGGGAGCATTCGACCAACGGAGGAGCGACCTCGCTGAATCCGACGCGAGTCCAGCGATTGCGCAACGGCAACACTCTGGTGGCCGGGGGCAACATGATGTTCGTGGTCGAGTACGATCGCGACAAGAAAGAATTATGGAAGGTACCCACCAAAGGTCGGCCGTTCAGCGTCAGGCGGTACTGAGTGCATGACGGCCCTGCAACTGTTCCATGAAGGCAGGCTGCGCGAGGCGCTGTCGCTTCAATCCACCCTCGTTTCCAATGACGCCGCCACCGACCCGGCCGAGCGGCTGCTGCTGGCCGAACTGTGCCTGTTCGACGGGCAATTCGGTGCCGTCCGCCGTCATCTCGAACAACTGCCGCGCGACCGCGACGGCATGGACCGCTACCTTGAATCCTGGTCCAATTTGCTCGATGTTGAATCGCGCCGGCAACGGCTGCTGATCGAAGGCACACCCGTGTTCCTGGCCGAGCCGGGCGAAGGGGCGATCATGCGGGTCAACGCGCTCGAAGCAATTCGCGACGGCCATGCCGTCGCCGCCATGGAATATCTCGACGAAGCCGATGCGTGCACACCGTGGACGGCCGGGCATGTCGATGGCCGGGAGTTCGACGGCATACGCGATACCGACGACCTGTACGGCCCGTTGCTGGAACTGATCGTCGATGACCAGTACGTCTGGTTCCCCGCCCATCAGGTGAGGCGGTTGCGCATGGGAAAAATCGAATCGCTGCGCGATCTTTACTTCATCCCCGCGTGGCTGACGTCGCGCAATCTCGAAGAATGGCCCGTGTACGTGCCGTCGCTGTATGCCGGCAGCTTCGCGCAGGCGGACGACGACTTCCGTACCGGGCAGGCGACCGACTGGTATGCGGCCGACGACAGCCCGATGCGCGGCATCGGCCTGCGCATGTACCACTTCGGTGACGAAGAACTGTCGCCACTCGACTTCACGCAATGGGAGGGCTGATGCTCGGCGGTGGCACCACCGTGACCGAAATCGCCGTCAACGAACGTGCAATCTGGTTCAGACACTCCGCCAGCACCACCGTGCGCCGGTGATTGTCCTGCTGGGCATCGGTTGCCAGTGATTCATGCTCCGTGGCGGCATCCCAGTTCTCGGCACAACGGCACGACCAGTCGACGGGCGGCAACCGGAGGTCCTCGAACTGAAGGGCCACGCGTTCGAACAACGCCAACGCCTGTTCCAGATAACCGGCGTTGGCCGCGAGGAACGGGCCGCGCATCACATCATCCGGAAACAGAATCATTAGAAGTTTGATCTGTGCCAGGTAGCCGTCAATTTCCTGCAGCAGGGCGATCACGCGGAAGTAGCGGCCTCGCGCTTCGTCGGAACCGGCCAGGTAGCGGGCATCTTCGATCAGGTCATGCGCCAAATGGAACGTCTCCCCCAGGCTGGCGGGCGGACCTTTCCACGTCGTGAAGTCGGCGAACAACAGCCGCAATGACTCGGCTGTATCGCGGAGCGTCCTGGCGATCTTGAATCGTAGCGTGCGCAATGGCCAGACGGGCCAAAGATACGCATGCACGAGAATGGCCGTGCAGCCGGCCAGCACCAGCCCGGCAAAGCGTGTGCGCACATCGACGAACGACCCCCAGGCGGGCCCGGATGCGGCGAGATACGCGAACGGCAGCGCCATCCCCGCCTGCAGACCCGCGACACCGTACTTGGGCCACGACTGAAAGATGTAGCTGGCGATCAACTCCCCCAGCAGGACGAACATCAGCACCAGCGGGAAGAACGGCATGCGTGTGGTCATCGTGGCCGCGAGCAGGCCGAACGCGAACCCGCACATGAGGCCCGTGATGCCGAGGACGTCCGTCCGCGACTGCTTGCCGAGGTTGGCGGTGCTGGCGAAGAACACCGCGAAAAACGCCACCTGCGAACTGCCCGGCAACTGCAGGTACATCTCTTCCGCGAGCAGCAGCAGCAGCAGGATCAGCAACTTGGTTCCTGACCGCACCGCATTCACGGTAATGAGCGGTTTGCCGACGGCGAATGCCCGGATCGCCAGGAACTCGCGCGGCAGGTCATGGTCGATAGCACCAATCACGCCGGTATTGGCTTCACTCGCTTCACGCAGATCGTCAACGATGCGATGCATCAGCACGCGATGCACTCCGTGCTGCAGCAGCGCATCGCTGACCGTCGGCAACGGCGGGCGGTTCGCATAGCCGGGGAAGGTCGCGTCGACCAGCAATTGGGAATCCATCGCAGGGGCCACGCGACGTTCAAGCAGCGTCTGCAGCATCTCACGGAGATGGTCCGCACAGCGATCGAGCATGCCCGCCAGGTGATGGTGCGCTGTCGTCGGCAACTGGGCGATGACGGCCGGAGTAATCGACTGGTTGAAGTACCAGACGTGCAGGTTGAGGTTGCGGCAGGCAACAATCATCCGCAGAAATGGATCGACCCGCTCCGTCTCCCGATGCGTGTCGGGCGAGAGCATCTTGCGCAGCGGTCGGAAGGGGGCCCAGTCCTCGAACGACGTCAGGCCCTTGGCCACCTGCCCGGTGCGCAGCCGCTGGGCCGCCTCGCGGCATTCATCCTCCAGTCGCGCGTAAACGGCAGCTAACCGGTCGACAAACGTGTGCTGCAGCGTGTTGGGCCACAGCAGCGTGTAGAACAGCGTGACCGAAGCACCCGCGATGAACAGATTCGCCTGATAGGCGAATAAGAAATCGATCGTCGCCCCGATGCTCCCCTCGATGCCGATAAACAGCCCGATGGCCGCGGCCATCGCCCCGAGTGCGGCGGGAAGCGGGAACCAGTTCGTCAACAGCATGCAGATGAAGATCCACGTCAGTGTCAGGATCAGATACAGCGCCGGCGCGGCGTGAAAGGTGATCAGGATCAGGGCGCATACAAGACTGCTGACACTGGTGGCCACATGCGTCATCAGCCAGTTGATCCGAGGCGACGGCATCCCCAGCGCCATCAGCATGAACGCGAACACAACCGCGAGTTGATGGCTGGGCAGTTGGAAGAAGAGGGCAAGGGTCGCCGACAGGCAACAGGCGAGCGCCGTCTTGACGGCATGTTTCAGCCAGCCTTCGCGCAGGGCTCGATCATCCAACCGTTCGCGCTCCGCGGGTGCATCCATGGGGGTCAGTGTAGTTGATCGAGCGGGGTCGCGTCAGCGCCCCGTGAAATCCACGGAGCGCTGACGTGACCCCGCTCGATGCGCGCCGGCTACTTCTTCAGCTTCGCTTGGAACCACTTCGCAACTTCTGCGTCGGTACTGCGCTTAAGGGAGATCTCCACGGACGGGCGTTCGTCGGTGGGCCACGGCTGCAGATTCTTATGCCTGAATTTGAGCCCTTGATTCTCCGAATCGACGGTAGGACGATTCCATTGATCGATTGACTCCTCCACACGGCGGTGGGACGGTGGCAGGCTTCTGTAGAGCTTTTTAAGCGCATTCAGTGTGCCCATTTCCGGGACAACGAAGTCGCCGGGCAGATACCGATGCTCCTCCGGATGAAGCGTTTCAATCGTTCGTCGAGTCAGAATTGCTTGCGTCTTGCCGTCAATCGAAGCAGCAATTTGTACCAACAGACCAGCAGCAGGCTCACCGATCAATGCAGGAGTGGGCGCGTCATGCGGAACAGCGATCAGTTGAAAGTGGTTCATCGGCGCAAAGCTCTCGCCCCATAACCCGATGCGGGTTCCGTCAACATCGGGCCGTTTGCTCGTCACTTTGATAATCGCCAGCAAGTCTTCCAGTTGTCCGGACATTGTCGAACTACCGAGCATCATCTCTGATGCGTTGATGGCCGTGGCGGACGAACTTCGGCCCCGTGCATTTCCCAGCCGCGTTTCTCCCATTCCGCGGAGGTCAGGAAGACAGACGGCCACCCCTGAGTTGACGAGGTTTGCGATCGCCTCGGCATGCTCATTGGCCATTCGCCCCTTACCATCATGCGCAATGCCGATGACAAGTGGGTACTTCGTCGGCGCTTTGGCGGATCCAGGTCGAACGAGCAAGCACGGAACGCGGATATTGCGAACGGTGGTTACCACTCCTCGTTCAATCGTTACGCCATCAGCCTGCATTTCGGGCATCGACCATTCGACGCTGATGGCCTCGACATTGTTGCGGTCAGGAAAGTACTTGGACTTACTTTCCGGGAGACCGAGCGTCGCTCGAGTGAGGTTCGCATCCCAAACGAGTTTATTGAGATCTCCCGGATTCAACGGGGGTTTGTCTCCGGCCATCAACTTTCCGGCATCATCTTTGTTCCAGCACGCCAACTCCTCCGCCGTGTGCCGTTCCTTGAACTCCTCCGCCTTGATGCCGAACCATTTCTCGAATGCCGCGAGGATATTCTTGCGGTGCAGGGGGCCGATGTTGTTGCAGTGGCTGCCGGGCGGGTCTTTGCTGGTGAGGGTGCCGACACCGTGCGTGAAGGCGAGCTTGTCGGTCGCGTTGTAGAAGCCCCAGATCTTCTGGTAGCGTTTCCAGACGGGGTCGTGTTCGCGGTCCCAGGCGAATTCATGGGCATGGATTAAACGCCTTGGTGCTACCGACGCGCAGATCACCCACGGCAGAAAGCCATCGCGGGCGCTGTCGCGCAGGTTGCGTGTCGATTCCCAACTGCCGCTGCCTACGTAGTTGAACGCGCGGTCGGCATCTTCGCCCAGCGGGCGTGTCTCGGGTTGCGGGCCGCCGAAGTTGAACGGAACTACGCAAGTGATGCGTGGATCGAGCGCTGCCGTCACGGCCGCGGGATCGCCGCCCCCGGCCACGGCACCGAGCATGATGATCTTCTCTTTGTCGACGCCCGGCTTCTGCAGAAGTACGTCGATGCCGCGCATCAGGTCCCAGGCCATCCAGCCCATCAGGCTGTCGCCGATCAGGGCGAGTTCGTTGCCGACGTTGTAGCGGAAGTAGTAATCCTGCCGGCCGACGCGGAACGGCTCCTTGTAATCTTCCGCCTTGTTGAACGGATGCACCCGGCGTTCGCCGTGGCCAAATTGGTCCATCACCATTACGTAGCACCCGGCCCGGGCCCACGTCACGCCCATGTCCTGCAGTTCGCCTTCGTGCTTCGGGTTGTGATGGCTGTGCACGATCAGAATTCCGGGCATCGATGCTCGCGGCGTGGCCGGGCAATACACATTGGCCGTCACCGACATCCCCGGCCGCGAATGGAACAGTGTGTTCTCGATCGTGTAGCCATCACCTTTGATCGTCTTCGTGACGACCGACTTCGTTTCCTTCGGCACCTCCGGCCAATGCCCCAACGACTTCTTCAATGCCGTGATGCGGACGTCGCGGAACTTCTCCCAGTCTTCCTTCGTCTTGATCTTCTGCCACGCCTCGTAGTCGCGGTCGTTGGCCTCGCGCAGCCGGGCGCGCACGTCGCGCGAAAGCATGTTGGGAGCGTCGAACTCCTTCGGCAGGATCGGCTCGTCGGCAATCCTCTTCAGCACAGCGGACAGATCATCCGCAAGTGAAGTCAGAGGTAATGCGAATGCGATGACGAGAGAGTAGAGGCGCATTTGAGATTTCCTCCAGATGACCAACCACGAAAGGCACGAAACACAAGAAATGAAACCCTCTTCATTTCTTGTGTTTCGTGCCTTTCGTGGTTGAAACTGCTTTTCTGATCAGCGGCGGGCATCCTTCG